>NZ_JAFCTQ010000015.1:0-142741 GCF_049896105.1 Janthinobacterium sp. PSPC3-1
ATCAGGCCACCGCCGCCACCTCCCGCTCAGATCGTCAACCCCGTCTTCCCCCATTCCCCGCGAAGAACCAAAAAATAAGCTGTCTACATCGCTGGCCATCAACCTCGATGACCAGCCACAGCTGAGCCGCTGAAGCACTTCAATGACATTTCTTGCGAATGATTCTCGTTACCGATATCATGTCGGTAACTGCTAGTTTCGATTGACTGTCTTATTGAAGGTTTCACCATCCATGCCCGCCGTATTGCTCCCCCGTTTGCTCCCCCTCGCTGCCGCGCTGTCGCTGGCTTTTGTCCCCGCTGTCCACGCTCAAACTGATGACGACACGGTCATGCAAGCGGTGCAAGTCACAGGCGCCCGCGCGCAAGGGCTGGTGCCGCTGACCACCGAAGCCGGCAGCTTTCGCGGCGCCAATATCATGGACGTGCCGTCGACCGTCAACGTGATCACGCGCGAATTGCTGGAACTGCAGGGCGCCGCCGGACTGTACGACGCGGTGCGCAATACTGCCGGCGTCACGCGCCAGCAAAATGGCGGCGAAACCTGGGACCAGCTCGTCATTCGCGGCATTGCCGTGGAAAACCGCACCAACTATCGCCTGAACGGCTCGATGCCGGTCATGAATTTCTCGCAGGTGCCGATGGAGAACAAGGAGCGGGTGGAGGTGCTCAAAGGCGCGTCGGCCCTGTACTACGGTTTTACTTCGCCGGCTGGCGTGGTCAATTTCGTCACCAAGCGCGCCGGCAGTACGCCCGTCACCAGCCTGGGCCTCTCGCTGGACGACCGTGGCAGCGCGGTGGCCAATATCGACCTGGGCCGGCGCTTTGGCGAACAGCAGCAGTTCGGCATGCGCATCAACGCGGCCGGCGGCACCTTGGGCTCATACCTGGACCATGTCGGCAACGGCAACCGCAGCTTTGTATCGGCGGCGCTGGACTGGCGCGTGACCAACAAGCTGCTGCTGAAGGCCGACTTGGAATACGACCGCCGCAAGGTCACCGAACAGGCGGGCGTCAACCTGCCCACCGCCGTCAATGGCGTGATCACCTTGCCGCGCGCGGTCGATCCAAGCAAATTGATCGGCCCGGACTGGGCCAAGTTCGAAGCACAAACGAAAAACGCCCAGCTGCGCGCCGATTATGCCTTGAGCGACCGCTGGGCGCTGACGCTGGAGGCGGGCCGCTCGGAAACGGCGCGCGACCGCCGCCTGGCCATCTTCCGGTTGAATAACGCCGCCGCGCTGGCGACGGGCGCGGGCCGCATCACCGGCAATATCCAGCATGGCGTGAATACCTCCGACCTGCTGCGCGCGGAACTGGCCGGCCAGTTCAACACGGGATTTATCGCCCATGAACTGACCCTGGGTGCTTCGCGCACCGACAAGTCGCAAGACCCGATTTACCAGCGCAATTACACGATCGCCTCGCAAAACCTGTACAACCCCGTCCCGATAACGAACGTGGTGTTCGGCGCGGCACCGGCATCGCCCACCACGGCGGCGCTGGAGACACGCGACACGGGCCTGTACGCGCTAGACCGCATGGTCTTCAGCCCGCAATGGCAAAGCGTGGTGGGCGTGCGCCGCAGCAGCTACCGCAGCGACCAGGGTGCCAGCCACTATGACGTCAGCAAGACCACGCCGATGGCCTCGCTGATCTACAAGCTGACACCCGCTGTGTCATTCTATGCGTCGCTGGCGCGTGGCCTGGAAGAGGGCGAGACGGCGCCGACCGGCAGCGCCAACCAGGGCGTCAAGATGGCGCCCGGGGTCAGCAAACAGCAGGAACTGGGTGCGCGCTGGATGACGCCGGCAGGCTCCTTGCTGTCGGCCGCGCTGTTCGATATCGTGCGCCCCGGCTATTACACCAATACCAGCAACCTGTTCACGTCCGACGGCGAGCAGCATTACCGGGGCCTGGAACTGGCCACGCAGGGCAAGCTGACGCGCCAGTTGTCTTGGCAGACCTCGGCGCAGTTCCTCGACCCGAGCTTCGAGCATATCAATGCGCTGTACAACGGCAAGGCGCCCGAGAATGCCTCGAAACGCACGGGCAGCGCCTTTGTCTCGTATGCCTTCGACGGCGTGCCTGGCCTGTCGCTCAATGGCGGCGCGTATTACTACAGCGCGCGCCCGGTCAATGACTTGAACCAGGCCTTCCTCGGCGGTGTGACTCTGTTCAGCGCGGGCGCCCGTTATGCGGGCAAGGTGATGAACAAGTCGGTGGTGTGGCAGCTGAACGTCGACAATGTCGCGGACAAGCGCTACTGGGCCGGCGCCGGCACGCGGCTGGCGTCCGGCGCACCGCGCGCGGTCAAGCTGAGCATGAAGGTCGACCTGTAAGGCAGCGTTGCTTTCTTGACGGCGGTGCTGGGAACGGGGCAGGGCGGCGGCTATAATGTCGCCATGTTCACCAGCAAAGCCAGGGCAAGATGGGTACTGTGGATGGCGTGCTGCGCCATCCTCCTGGCCGCGCTCGCCCCCACGCTGTCGCGCGCGCTGACCGTCGCGCAAGGCGGTGCCGTCCCCAGCCTGGAAATCTGTTCGGTGGCCGGCGGCATGAACATGGTGCCGCTCAAGCTGTCCCTCGACGATTCCACGCCCGCCAAAAACGCCATGCAGATGGGCGATTGCCCGTGCTGCGGCATGCATGCGGCCGTGCTGGCGCTGCCGCCGGTGTCGCTGGCGCCTGCTTCCGGCGCGCTGATCAAGGGCTTGCTGCCGGTCCTGTTCTACCAATCCGCCACGCCGCTGTTTGCCTGGACCCCGCTCCAGCCGCGCGGCCCGCCCGCCGCTTTCTGATTCCCCGCTCCGTTTGAACCGCTGCCTGCCGCACCCAAGGTGCGCGCCGGCGGCCGTTCGTCTTGATCATCGAACCGAAAGCAGCATCATGAACCACACACCCTTATTGATTTCCCTCGCGCTGGCGTTGCCGGCATTGGCCCACGCAGACCACGGCGACATCGTCCTGCCCGAACAGAAAGTCATCGTCAGCGCGCTGGCCAACGGCTATCCGGCATCGAGCGACACGGCGCAGATGCTGGGCAATCTGCCCGGCTATGGCGTGGCGGCCGGCGGCGGGGTGTCCGGCCTGCCGGTGGTCAACGGCTTTGCCGACGACCGCCTGAAAATCCGCATCGACGGCATGGAAATCACATCGGCCTGCGCCAACCACATGAACGCACCGCTGTCGTATATTGCGCCGTCGCAGGTGCAGCGCATCCGGCTGATCGCCGGTGTCACGCCCGTCAGCGCGGGCGGCGACAGCATCGGCGGCACCATCGAAGTGCACTCGAACGCGCCGGTCTTCGCCGCAACCGGTGCCGGACCGCTGACGCAAGGCAGCTTCGGCTTGCTCGGCCGCAGCGTCAATAACAGCGTTTCCAGCAATGTGACGGCATCCGCAGCCACTGACACGTTCTCCATCGGCTACAGCGGCGCCTACACGCGCAGCCGCAGCTACGAAGACGGCCATGGCGACAAGGTGCTGGGTAGCATGGTCGAGAGCATCAACCAGTCCATCGTGCTGGCGGCCAAAGGCGATGGCCAGCAGCTGACCCTGCGCGCCGGCGTGCAGCATATTCCCTACCAGGGTTTTCCGAACCAGTACATGGACATGACGGACAACCACGGCCGCTTCGCCAACCTGGCCTGGCAGGACAGTTTCGGCTGGGGCGTGCTGGACGCGCGCGCCTACTGGCAGCAGACCGACCATGAGATGGGCTTTTTCAGCAGCGAGCGCCCCGGCACCATGCCGATGGTCACGCATGGCAAAAACACGGGGTATGCGCTGCAGGCCAGCCTGCCCACCGGCGTGGGCGAGCTGCGCCTGGGCCACGAATTCCACGCTTTCCGCCTCGACGATTACTGGCCGGCGGTGCCCGGCTCGATGATGATGGGGCCGCGCACCTATCTCAATATCAACGACGGCAAGCGCGACCGCGCGGTGCTGTTCGGCGAACTGGAAAGCAAGCTCGATGCGCGCTGGACCAGCGTGCTGGGGCTGCGCGGCGAATCGGTGCGCATGGACACGGGCGACGTGCAATCGTATGGCACTGGCATGATGAATATGGCCGACTCCATGGCGGCCAACGCTTTCAACGCCCGCTCGCGCCGCCAGCGCAACACCAATATCGACGCCAGCGCACTGGCGCGTTTTGTGCCCGACGCGTCCGGCAGCTATGAATTCGCGCTGGCCCGCAAGGCGCGCTCGCCCAATCTGTACGAGCGCTACTCATGGGGCAGGGGCACGATGGCCATGACCATGACCAACTGGTTCGGCGACGGCAACGGCTATGTCGGCAATATCGACCTGAAACCGGAAACGGCCTATACCGTCGCCTTCACCGCGGACTGGCATGGCGCGGGTGACGACAGCTGGTTCGTGCGCGTCAATCCGTATGTCAGCCGCGTCAGCGACTATATCGACGCCGACGTGATCGCGCCGTTCAATCCCTATATGCAGATGGGAGCCAAGGGCAACTTGCTGCGCTTCGCCAATCATGACGCCAGATTGTACGGTTTGAATGTGTCGTGGCAGGCGCCGCTGGCGGCCAGCCCACGCTGGGGCAAATTCACCGCCACCGGCAACGCCGCGTACACGCGCGGCAAGCGCAGTGGCAGTGGCAGTGACGGCGATTTGTACCGCATGATGCCCCTGAATGCCCTGCTGGGCATCGAGCATGCCGTCGGCGCCTGGAGCAACCGCATCGAAGCGAAGGTGGTGGCGCGCAAGGACACGGTCGATGCGCGCCGGCTGGAACCGGAAACCGGTGGCTACGCCATCGTCAACCTGCGCAGCCAGGTGGCGCTGAACAAGCTGGCCAGCATGCATGTTGGCGTGTCGAACGCCTTCAACCGCGCCTATGCCGACCCGCTGGGCGGCGTGTATCTGTCGGGCTTGCAGGCGAACGGCGGCACGCTGCAAGCCTTGCCGGCCGAGGGGCGCTCGATTGATGTGGGCTTGCAGCTGAAGTTTTAAACAGCCACCCGCACGCGCAGCTTTGCCATCGGCGGCGCGATGCGGTCTAATCATGGATTGCTTACCAAGGAGGTCCCATGTTGCCACCCCCATCGATCGCCGTCCTGCGCGCCCAATATCCGCTGATCGAACGCTTGTCAGCACTGCAGCCTGTCAGCTGGTTCAACCCGGCTATCGCGCCCGCAGCCGTTGCGCTGGGCGACGTCGGCCTGGATGCGAACGACGTGGCAGCCGCCAGCGCGCGCCTGGCCCGCTTTGCGCCGTTCCTGGCGCGCGCGTTTCCCGAAACGCAGGCCGCCGGCGGCGTGATCGAGTCGCCGCTGGTGCCGCTGCCGGCCATGCAGGCGGCGCTGGCGGCGCGCCTGGGCCGCGCGATTCCCGGCCAGTTGTGGCTCAAGCAGGACAGCCACCTGCCGATTTCCGGCTCGATCAAGGCGCGCGGCGGCATCTACGAGGTATTGAAGCATGCGGAAGGGCTGGCGCTGGACGCGGGCCTGGTCACGCAGCACGACGATTACGGCCTGCTGGCCAGCGAAGCCGTGCGCGGTTTCTTCGGCCAGCATGCGATCGCCGTCGGCTCGACCGGCAACCTGGGCCTGTCGATCGGCATCATGGGCGCGCGCCTGGGTTTCCGGACCACCGTCCACATGTCGGCGGACGCGCGCCAGTGGAAAAAGGACAAGCTGCGCGAACACGGCGTGACCGTGATCGAATACGCTTCCGACTACAGCGTGGCGGTGGAGCAGGGCCGCCGGCAAGCCGAAGATGACCCGACCTGCCACTTCGTCGACGACGAAAACTCGCATGACCTGTTCCTCGGCTATGCGGTGGCGGGCGAGCGCCTGAAAAAGCAGTTCGACGCGCAGGGTGTGCTGGTCGACGCCAGCCATCCGCTGTTTGCCTACCTGCCGTGCGGCGTGGGCGGCGGCCCCGGCGGCGTGGCCTTCGGCCTGAAGCTGGCCTTTGGCGACCATGTGCACTGCGTCTTCGCCGAACCGACGCATTCACCGTGCATGCTGCTGGGCGTGCATACGGGCTTGCATGAGCTGATCAGCGTGCAGGACATCGGCATCGACAACGTGACGGCCGCCGACGGCCTGGCCGTGGGCCGGCCTTCCGGCTTTGTGGGACGCGCCATGCACCGGCTGATCGACGGCTACGCCACCGCCAGCGACGAAGAACTGTACCGGCTGCTGGCGCTGCTGGAACAAACCGAAGGCTGGCGGCTGGAGCCGTCGGCGGTGGCGGGGTTTGCGGGGATCTTGCCGGTGCTGGAGCGGCCCAGCTATGCGTCAACGCTGGCAAATGCCACGCATCTGGTGTGGGGGACGGGAGGGAGCATGGTGCCTGAGATCGAAATGGATGCCTATGTTGCTCGGGGACGTGATTTGCTGGGACAGGAAATTTGATACACTGCGCCCCTTGTTAAAAACGCGCACCCAGGCTCCCATGCACTTATCTCCCCCGCTTGACCACGCCCCGCAGGAACTGCGCGCCTGCGCACTGGCCTGCCTGCTCGAACCCGATCCGGCGCGCAAGGTGGTGATGGTGGCCGCCATGGTACAGGCCCGTCCCGCCCCCGATCCCGCCGCAGCATTGCAGCCCCAGGGCGACATCCCCGGCCGCCCGGAACGCCCGGAGCTGGTGCCGCCACGCCTGGTCGGCCGGCGCTCGATGATCACGCAGGAAGGCCGCGCCATGCTGGTGCATGCGCTGGCGCATATCGAGTTCAACGCCATGAATCTGGCGCTGGACGCGCTGTGGCGCTTTCCGGATCTGCCGCTGGAATACTACACGGACTGGCTGCGCGTGGCGGCCGAGGAGGCCACGCATTATTCGCTGCTGGTGGCGCACCTGGACGTGCTGGGCCACGCCTATGGCGACTTTCCGGCCCACGACAGCCTGTGGGAAATGGTCGATAAAACGCGCGGCGACGTGCTGGCGCGCATGGCGCTGGTGCCGCGCACGCTGGAAGCACGCGGGCTCGATGCGATACCGCCGCTGCGCGCCAAGCTGGCGCAGGCCGGCGACATGGCGGCCGCCGCCATTCTCGATATTATCCTGCGTGACGAAGTGGGGCATGTGGAGATCGGCAACCGCTGGTACGGCTACCTGTGCGAGCAGCGCGGCCTGGAGCTGCGCGCCACCTATGCCGAACTGGCGGCGCGCTACGAAGCGCCGACCTTGCGCGGACCGTTCAACTTGGAAGCGCGGCGCCGGGCGGGGTTTTCCGAGCTGGAACTGAGCGACCTGCCGGTTTGATACCGCAAAGCACGCTGGAGAGCAGGCGTATATAAAAATGCATGTTTATATTTTATCTGAAACATCGATCTGTTATCGCAATATTTTTAAAATAAATTAAAAAATTAATTTTTTTAATTTTATGGATTTTTAAAATAAAAATATTGATTAATTTATTGCATATATTTACACTTTGGTTTTTGCCTGCTACAGGGAAGTGTGATGAAATTGAATGATCCGGCGATTGAGGTCCAATCAAATTATTTGTTGGCGATTGAGGAGGTCGTGGCTTGGCAAATAGAGGGTTTGCCTGTCCTGAGAAAAAATGGCATGCGCTCCCGCATCCATGCCGAATTGCCCGCTTTGCAGCGAGGTGCCGTATGGAGCGCTGGTAAGGTGGAGGCATTCTGGGATTCTTTGATACGCGGTTTCCCCATCGGATCTTTCTTGCTTTCTCCGTATGACGGGAAACTGGGACGCAGTGATTATAAACTAGGAAGTAATACTGCTCAAGGCACTCATATAGATCGATTTCATTTGCTTGATGGGCAACAGCGCGCAACTGCAATAGCAAGTGGATTTGTTGATGTGTGGGCTGATTCGCGTACTGAACATGGACTCGCGCTGTGGGTTGATTTGGGCAATCGCTCCAGTCCAGCGGGAGATCGCGCATTTCTATTTCGCCTTTTGACCCGTTCACATCCTTGGGGATACCGGGCAGTAGATCCCGGCATGCGTCTGACTCATGGATATATCCGTTCAGCCTTGACCAGCTATCGTACAATCGCGAATGATCCCACTGTGCGCGGTGCAACATTGCCTTTGCGTTTTGCCTGGCCTTGGGATTCTGTGTGTCCTATGCCTGTTGCTATATTGATCAAGGCCGCAGCACACGAGGACTGGCGTGCAGAACTGCAGCGCCAGTTACAAGCATTGCCCATGTGGCATGAGGACGCAGCCTTGATTGATCAAAACAAGCTTGTTGTCCAATGGCGGAAGGCGCTGGAGGGAGAGTTTTATGCGCGGTTGGAGTGGATGATCGCAGCGTTGCGTGAAGAATTACACACCCGGACAATTCCCGCGCTTATCATGCATGAGCGAGCATTACCCCACGAATTGCAAGCAAATCCTTCTGAAAACGGCATCGAGCCATCGGTTGATGCCATTGAGACGCTGTTTGTACGCATAAACACGGCCGGGGTGCCACTCAGCACTGAGGAATTAATCTATTCCTCGCTTAAGGCAGTGTGGCCAGATGCACCCAAAGAACTGGATGCTTTACTCGGCAAGCAACGTATCGTGGCACCTGAGCACATGGTGACCTTTCTATACCGTTTGCATCTGGCTTTTCCAGTTGACCGCGTCACTGACAAGCTGCCTTTGACGCCTGATGTTGCTTCGTTCAGAACCGCCATGCGCGACGATGAAAAATTGGAGGCTTTTCAGACGTTTGTCACTGACAGGGTGCGTGGCGCCACCCTCTTGCGCTTGTTTGACCTCGTGCGACTTAATGGCCCCATGGATAAGGCCTCATGGAAATTGCCGCCTACTTTGGCTGCAGCTATGTTTTCGGGCGGGAAAGGGCTGGAACTTCTGTTTATCAGCGCCGCTTGGATACTACGCCTGGAAAGGGCCGGTGTCGGTATTACGCAGCTAACGGTAAAACAGCAGAGACGATCACTAGGATTTCTGGTTGCCATGTCCGAATTTGCTATCTTGCCAGAGCAATGTATCGCGCGTTTGTGGGAGGAATTGTATCAGTTTCCAGTAGATAAATTGCCAGATTTTTTCAATGCCAAGCGTTATGAAATGCTATTGCCAACTCACAAAGATAATTTTGTTATGTTACCTTTGGTGCCACCTCATGTACTTGCGGACGTAATACGTTGCCGGGTTACCGGTGGTCAAAAAGGATTTCCTGGTCCTGCCCATACTGAATTCTGGAAAGCAGAGCCGCTGTGGCATCACTATTATTCTCGCCTCACACCTGAAAGTTTCAGTCAACTCGAATCTGGTCTGCGCAATTGGTTGTACATACAGAATATGGAGGAGAAGGGAAAAGATATCCCTGATGATGCAACAAAGAAAGATCGTCGTCGCTTGGCCTGGAAAAATTTCTTTGATCGATTGTGGGATAAACGTTCTTTGGTCGATTATGCTCAGCGAGCTTGGCTGATGCGCTGGTTTCCTGACTATGACCCAACGCTTCCTGGTCAAATGGAAGATGTGAATCGTCCGTGGGATTATGACCACATTCATCCCCAAGGTTTGTTATGTAATGAAATGCCCTCGGCAATCCGGGACTGGCATCGATCAATCGGCAATTTGCGTGCGTGGCCGCTAGAATTGAACCGTGCGGATCAAAAGGATGCTCCGGCGAAAAAGCTTTTGAAGGCGAAGGGCGGCGATGAACTTGATGCCAACAATTTTGGCTTGGTTGACGGTGCAGCCATGCGTGCAGCCAGCTTCATATGTGAAGATCAGCAATGGATTAATTGGACTGGATGTGTCCCGGATGAAAGCAGATTTCACCAACGCTATCTGGCTATTTATCCTGAATTCAAAGACGAGGGCAATGCGCTCGTCAACGCTGTGACTTCGCGCTTTTGCGCCATCTATACACATTGGTTCGAGCACCTTGCACTAGGGGAATTACAGCGAAAATAGCAAAGATGTGGCGTGTCAATCAATATGGCTAGCAGCGCTTGTATCAAGGAGGCTAGCTGTCAAGACCCGCTTGGTTATAAACACGTTTAACGAATAATTCTGGCTTTTTTGCCTGCCATTTCTTCATTGCCTGAATCGGCGTTTCGTTGTTGAGAGCACGCTGTGGGATGTTGTGGTTATAGATTTTCAGGTAATTGCGCAGTGTTGATTCGAGCTCGGCCCTGGACGCGAAGCGAGTCTGGTTGACGACCTCGCTGACGCGGCCGTTGAAGCGTTCAACCATGCCGTTGGTCTGCGGATGACGTGGCGGGATCAGGCGATGTTCGATCGCCAGTTGCTTGCATAGAACGTCAAACGCGTGCTTACCGCTGGGAATCCGCTCGCCCGTTTCCGGGTCTTTTTTCCTGCTGCTAAAGCGGTCGGTGAACTGGCTGCCATTGTCGGTGAGCAGCTTGACGATGGCAATCGGACAGGCTTTGTTGAGCTTGATCAGGAAGTCGGTGCTACTACTGTCGGACTGGTCGGCATAGATCTCCATGAAGACCCAGCGCGTGGCGCGGTCGATGGCGACGAACAGGTAACGGCGTTCGGTTTCATCAGGCATCTGCGGCAAGTACTTGATATCCATATGTAAAAAGCCGGGCTCGTAGTCCTTGAACGACTTTTTGGTGACGGGCTTGTCGGTTTCCCGGGCGGCCAATTCAAGCAGGCTGGAGACACCATGGCGACGCAGGCAGCGCCCCAAGGCGGCGCGCGAAAGCGCTGGATTGACGAACTCGCGGGCCACCGCCAGCAGGTCGTCGGTGGGCAGCAGCAGCGTGGTACGCAGCTCCACGACGATCAATTCCTGCGCAGGCGTGAGCGTGGTGTGCATGGTACGTGGCCGGTGCGAAAGATCCTCGGCGCTGTCGCGGTTCTGCCATTTGCGGATCGTCAGACGACTAACGTTGTAGCGCTCAGCCAGTTCCCGTTGAGAGAGCGTCGAGTTGCGGATTTCGTCCCGGATCAGATGAGTGGTGCGGGCTTGGCTGTGAAGGGCTTGGCTCATGGCGCTGGTAGTTGGGTGACAGAATTCAACAGTGTACTCAAAAGCAACCTAGCCCTGAAAAATGGCAGGCTGCGAGTTGGAATATGATCACCCAAATCTAAACACTTAAGGAGAAGCGCAATGGCATTGGCATCGGAATGGGAACTGGTAGGACGGCTGGCGTTTTCGGCCTTGCTGGGCAGCGTGATCGGCTATGAGCGCGAGCGGCTGGCGTGGGTGGCGGGGCTGCGCACGCATATGCTGGTATGCGTGGGGTCGACCCTGATCATGATCGTGTCGGCCTATGGTTTTTCCGAGGTGCTCAGCGAGCGGGTGACGCTCGACCCTTCGCGGATGGCGGCGCAGGTGGTGTCGGGCATCGGTTTCCTGGGCGCCGGGGCGATCCTGGCGCGTGGCGAGATCGTGCGCGGGCTGACGACGGCTGCCAGCGTGTGGTCGGTGGCCGGCATCGGCCTGGCCGTGGGTGGCGGTCTGTACACGCCGGCGGTGGCGGCGACCGTCATCATCCTGATTATCCTGGCGGGCATCAAGCCGCTGGAAAAGCGTTTTATCGGCAGCCGCCAGCGGCGCGAGCTGTTGATCACGGCCGAGCGCGATGCGCTGTCGCTGGACAAATTGCATGAAGCGCTGGGCGCTGGCACGACGCGGGTGCAGCAATTCATCATTCGCCAGAAAGAGGGTGTGCCGCAGCTGGACGATATCGTCATCACGTTTGCGCGCGTGACGCCGATGCAATTTCTGGCGCTGCAAAAACGCCTGGAAGCGGTGCCTGGAGTATCGAGCGTGAAGGACCCGGATGCCGACCAGGATGCCCCGCAACCCTGATGTAGCCTAGGGTTGAGCTTGTCAGCATAGTCCTACCTCAGCTGCGGTAGCTGTCTGATTGTATGCATTGTGAAAACACGAGATGATGATTCCACTCTGCAACCAATCAACGGACAACGCCATGAACAAGCCAGCGATCAACAAAAACAACGGTGTCAACAAGCCCTTCGTGCTGATCTGCCTGTTCACGGTATCGACCCTGGCTGCCACCGTCTGGAATGGCGATGTGAATGCTGAAACGACGGCGGCCAAGGCCACCATCGCCGCGCCGACCCAGATGGCAGGCGATGAAGGTCGCGCCTTGCCGGCATGCGGCATGCGCGAACTGAGCCTGTCGGCCCAGTGCCAGCCTAGCGGCGACGCTTGAGCTTCTGTTTGATCGGTTCTTCGCTTTGCAGGCGCCGTTGCAGCAGCGCCAGCACGGCCGCTTCCTCCGGCGCCAGCGCATGCAGGTCTTCCTTGAGTTCCTGTTGCGCGCGCGCTTTCAGTCCCTCCAGCAAGCTGCCGTCCAGGTAGGAATCGAGTACCGCCGGATGCACATAGCATTTGCGGCAGATCGACGGCGTATTGCCCAGCTTCTTGGCCACAGACTCGATGGCCTGCACGATATTTTTCTTGGCCTGCGCCTCGGAATCGACTTTTTCAAATTCTTCCAGGGCCAGCGCGGCCAGCAGGGTGCCTGACCAGGTGCGGAAATCCTTGGCCGTGTAGTCCTCGCCGGTAATGTCACGCAAGTAATCATTGACGTCGCCTGAATCGACGCCATGGCGCTGCCCGTCTTCATCGAGGTACTGGAACAGCTCCTGGCCCGGCAAATCGCGGATGGTTTGCAGCACGCGCGCAAGGCGCCGGTCGCTGAGCTTGATGTCGTGGTGCACGCCGCTCTTGCCGCGGAAATGGAATTCCACGCCGCTGCCAGCCACTTTCACATGGCGCGTGCGCAGGGTGGTCAGGCCGAACGACTTGTTGGTGCGCGCATATTCTTCGTTACCGATACGCATCATCGTCAGTTCCAGCAGGTGGACGATGGTGGCCAGCACTTTTTCGCGGGGCATGCCGGGCAGCTTCATGCCGGCCTCGACGGCTTTTCGGATGGCGGGCAGGGCGCGGCCAAAGCTCAGCATGCGTTCGTACTTGGCTTCGTCGCGCACCTGGCGCCAGCGCGCGTGGTAGCGGTATTGCTTGCGGCCACGGGCGTCGCGGCCGGTGGCCTGCACATGGCCGTTGGCGCGGGCGCAGATCCAGACGTCGGTCCAGGCCGGCGGTATCGCCAGCGTCTTGATGCGCGCCAGGATATCTTCGTCGCCCAGCTTCTTGCCGTCGGCGTCCAGGTAGTGAAATTTGCCGGGCTTGCCATGGCGGGCGATGCCGGGTTGATGATCGCCCACATAGCGCAGGCCGGCCGCCCTGGCAATCGCCGGCGCCGGATCGGCAGTGGGGGTTTCAAGAGCGGGTGTTTCCATTTTCATGTACGGTACTCCAGGGTTCGCCATAGGCGATTTATGATAATGTGCGCGTTCAAGCAGCCAGGCCGCGTGTGGCAAAGAGGAGCAGCATATGTTTGGCAAGAGAAAAACTCTCGATCAGGATCATTCCGCCCAGGCCAAGGCCTACGAAAAGAAATATACCGACGACAGTTTCTGGGACAAGGTCATCAAGTTCGCCAAAACGGCCGGCCGGGAAGTGATCGAAAAGGCGCTGTGGCTGTATTACGCCGCGCAGCAACCGAGCACGCCGCTGTGGGCCAAGACGGCCATCTACGGCGCGCTCGGCTACTTCATTTCGCCGATCGATGCGATTCCCGACATCACGCCGGTGGTGGGCTACGTGGATGACCTGGCCGTGCTGGCCGCCGCCGTGGCAACGGTGGCGACCTATATCACGGCCGACGTCAAGCTGCGCGCCGCCGACAAGCTGCAGGGCTGGTTTGGCGCCTGAGCTTATGCCGCCGGCTGTCCCTTGACGGCATTGCGGTATTTTTCTTTCGCGATCGCTTTTTTTACCGCCTCGTTGGCGATATTCGATGCCTTGATGCGGGCTTTTTCGCTTTTGCTGCGTTGCTGGGCGATATCTTTGTTGCCGATGCGATTGGTCATGCTGGTCTCCTGATATAGGTCAAGTAAGGTCAAATAAAGTCGATGTGACCGTTCCAGCATACTTCCCTGGCAGTTCGCCACCGTGCGGCCGCCCACACAATGGCGCCAGGCACCTTACTTCTTGACCGTCTCGTTGGCGCGCGCCAGCAGGCGCTGCACGACTTCCTTCTGGAAGCTGCGGAACTCGCGGTCGGCGCTGATGTTGGAAAACGCCAGCACGGCCGTCTTGCTGGCCGTATCGACGCAGACCACCGATGCCGCGCCCGGGTCGCCGCCGCTATGCGAGGCCAGCTGCATGCCGTCCAGGTCGCGCAGCACCCAGGCCAGCGCCTGGCGTACCTGCGCGTCGGCGGCGGCCATGCTGACCGGCTGCGGTTCCAAAAAGGCCTTGACAGTCTCTTCCTTCAGATAGCGGTGGCCCTTGACCATGCCGCCATTGCTGAAAATCGCCAGGAAGCGCGCAAAATCATGGGCCGAACTGCGCAAGAGGCCGGCCGGCCAGTCGGGATAGCCGACCGGCGGCAGCACTTGCAGGCCCGGGTCCTTGTCTTTGTAGGGCTGGGCCACCGTCGTGCTGCGCGGCAGGCCGGCCAGTTTCCAGGCCGTGTCATCCATGCCCAAGGGGTCGAACAGATGATCCTGGGAATAGATATCGAGTCCTTCGGGGTTCAAACGCCCGACCAGATAGCCGAGCAGGGCGTAGCCGACATTGCTGTAGCGCCATTCGGTGCCGGGCCGTCCCGCAAACGACAGGTCGGCGTCGTACCAGCCGCCACCGCGCGACAGATAGCCCTTCAAAAAGTCGCGCAGGGGCAGGCGCGGGTCGCCCTCGACGGAAAACGCCGGCGTTTTTTCGTACACGGCGTCGGAAATGCCCGAGGTATGGGTCAGCAGATGGCGGAAGGTGATCGGCACATCGGGATATTTCGGATGCAACAGGGGAAAATCCAGATGCGGCGCGACCTTGTCGTCGAGCTGGAACAGGCCTTGCTCATGGAGCATCATGATGGCGGTCGCCGTCACCACCTTGCTGACGGAGGCGATATGGAATGCCGTGTCGGCGTCCGCTTGTTGCCCGTCTTCGACATCGGCCATGCCATAGCCGCGGGCAAAGATGGTCTTGTCGCCGCGCACGATGGCCACGCTCATGGCCGGTGTTTCGGTGCGTGCCAGCCCGTCGCGTATAAAGGCGTCAAAGTCGGTTTCCCAGGCCGTGTCGGCGGGATTGGTGGCGCAGCCGGTTTGCAGCAGGGCAAGCGCGACGCCCAGTCCCAGTACGCTTCGTCGTTTCATGGTGTCTTTTCTTTCTCGGCTAAATTCTTGCCAGGTGCGGGCGTTTTGACGTTTTGATTATCTTATCTTAACAATATTTTCTCAAAAAGCAGTGCCAATTGGCAAAACATTGCTGCGCAGCAATGACAAGCGTCGCAGCGCGCCGTCTATTCCCGCCAATAGCGATTCAGCATGGGCGTGACGCTGATACCGTGCGCGACGATGGACACCATCACCACCACGATGGTGATATGGCTCAGTTCGCGCGCCAGACCCACCGGCAAGCCGTGGTTGATGGCATAGCACAGGTAGTACACCGAACCGATGCCGCGCACGCCGAACCAGGCGGCCATGCCGCGCAGGCGCAGGCTGGTGTTCGATCCCAGCAAACCCAGCAGGACGCTGACCGGGCGCGCCACCAGCAGCAGGAACAGCGCCATGCCGACCGTGCGCCAGTTCCAGACCGACTGGCTGACGGCGCCGCCCAGCAGCAGCACCAGCGTCAGTTCCGACAAATGTTCCAGGTGTTCCTTGAATACCAGCGACTCGGCGCTGACGGTCAGCGGTGCTTGCGGTTCCTGCGGCTTGACGGCCGACCCCGCATGCACTTCCTCGGCCTGCAGCAGGCCCTGCTTGTCTTCGGGCGCGCCGGCCAGGCGCAGTTCGGTCTGGCGCAGCGCCACGCCGGCAAAAAAGACGGCCAGGAAACCCCAGGCGTGCAGCCAGGTGGTCGCGCCATACACGACGGCGATCAGGCCCAGCCCGACCAGGTCGTCCAGCACTTCGTGCTTCGGATCCTTGCCGCGCAACTGCCAGCCCAGCCAGGCCAGCAGCGCGCCGCCGGCCACGCCCAGCGCGATCGCCGCCGCGCTGGCCCATAATAAATCGTGCCACAGCCAGGTCCAGCCGGTGTGGCCCAGCTCGTGATAACCGAGCAGGCCCAGGCCCAGCATCACGAAAGGAAAGCCACTGCCGTCGTTCATGCCCGCTTCGCAGGTGAGGGTAAAGCGCAGCTGGTCGCTGTCGCCGGGGCGGCGCACCTGCACGTCGGTGGCCAGCACCGGGTCGGTGGGGGCCAGGATGGCGCCGATCAGGATGCCCGCGCCCAGCGGCAGATCGAGCACCAGGCAGGCAAAGGCGGCCACCAGCCCCACCGACAGCGCCATCGACAGCCAGGCCAGGCGCAGCGACGGCAGCCAGCGTGCCAGGCTGAACGGCACCGGCATCTTGACGCCGGCCGAGAACAGGGAAATCAGGACGGCGATTTCGGTCAGGGTTTCCAGCAGCGGCGCCTGCTTGACCAGGTCGAGCGAAAACAGGCCCAGTACCATCGGGCCGACCACCAGGCCCACGCCCAGGTAGGCCATCGAGGAAGTGAACGGCAGGCGGGCGATGCTGGTGGCGGCCAGGCCGCGCGCCAGCATCAGGCAGCCGATCAGGATGAACCAGGCGGTGGTGCTCATGTCGGTTTTCCTTCAGGCTGGGGTGTTTGAAGCAGAGCTTACACCTTGGCGGTCGGCGCGCCGTCGATAATCGTCTCGAGCGCGTCCGGGGTGTTGATGACCCTGGCCGCGGTGGTGTTGAGCTCGACCGGGTCGATCGACGAGCGCAGGCGCGGCAGACCGTGTGGATAATGCTGGGCCACATAGCCGAGGATGCCTTCGCGTATCACGCAGCGCAGCTCGAATGCGTCGCCCGAATTGTTGGCGCTGATCAGGAAACGCAGCTGCATGGCGCGGTCGGTGGCGTCCGTTACCTGCACCTTGCAGACGCGCTGGTCCCATAGCGGCGATTCCTGGCAGATGCGGTCCAGTTCGGCGCGCAGCGGCTCGACCGGCACGCTGAAGTCCAGCCACAGGAACACCGTGCCGAGGATGGTGGACGAGGTATGGGTCCAGTTCTCGAACGGGTTTTCGATAAACCAGGTCAGCGGCACGATCATGCGGCGCTCGTCCCAGATGCGCACCACCACATACGTGCCCTTGATTTCCTCCACGCGGCCCCACTCGCCATTGACGATCAGCACGTCATCGATGCGGATCGGCTGCGAAAACGCAATCTGCAGGCCGGCGATAAAGTTGCCCAGCACGGGCCGGGCGGCAATACCGGCCACCAGGCCAGCCACACCGGCCGAGGCCAGCAAACTGGCGCCGATCTGGCGCGCCCCGGGCAGGGTCAGCAAGATAAACGACAGGCCGAGGATGATCACGATGGCGTGTGCGCTGCGCGTGAGAACCCTTGCCTGGGTGATCAGGCGGCGCGCGCGCAGGTTGTCGGCCACGTCGACCGGATTGATTTGCGCGATGGTCAGGCTGAGCGCTTCGATGCATTTCATGGCCAGCCAGGTCAGCGCCACGATCAGCGCCACGTTGGCCAGGTGCGACATGCCGACCAGGCCTGGCGTATCGCCCGGCGCGCCGGCCAGCACGATGCGCAGGCCAAACATGATCAAGCTCAGTTGGCTGGCGCGAAACGCCACCCGCGTGACATGGGTGGTAAACGGGCGGCCATTGGCCAGGCGCTTGAGCAGGCTGATGCTGGCGCGGTGCACCGCCATGGCGATTAGGGTGGCGATAATGGCGCTGAGCAAAACGGTGACTGCGGAAGCGAGCCGTCCTCCCATCAACGAATGGTAGGTGGTGAGATCCATGGGCTAAAACTCCTTGTGACTTGTAAATGAATGGCAGCAAATGTATATTTTAAAGCCTGACGGCGGCGCCGGGGCGTGCGTTGACTAACGGACAAGACGTTTCCTATGGGAGATACTGAAAGTACCTCATGATGCGCGTTCTCGGCGGAATTGAAGTTTCAATAAGGAAACCAACAGAACGACGCTACATGGAAAATATTGGCATACTTGCCATGCTTTTAGCTTTTGCAAAGGAAAATGATGATTTTAAGATCGCTCAGAATGTCCTTGCGTTTCATTCTGCCACTCGCCCTCGTGCTGGGACTGTTCGCGTATATCGTGGTCCCGCTGCTCGACAACATTACCTTGCGCTGGTATGTGCGTGACCTCGACAGCCGCGCCGAATTGCTCGCTGGGACCTTGCGGCCGCCACTCACCCAATATCTGCCTGAAAACGATACCGCCCGTATCGATGAACTGTTCCAGGGCGCCACGCGCGACGAACGTCTGATCGCGCTGGGCTTCTGTGACAACGCCGGCAAACTCATCTACAAGACGGCACAGTTCCCCGCCTCGATCGGCTGCTGGACCACTCCAAGCTCGGGCGGCCTGTACAAGTCGCTGGCGCAATTGCCGCAAGGCCAGGTACACCTGAGCGAAACGCCCGTCATGAGCGACGCCCACCAACTGGGCCGCCTGGTACTGGTGCAGGACATGACGTTTGTCGAGCGCCGGAATACCGATACCAAACGCTTCATCTTTGCCTTCCTGGCCGTGCTGGCCGTGCTGATTTCCTTGATGACCGTGTTCGTGGCGCACCTGAGCTGGCGTGGCTGGCTGGCTGCCGTCAAGGATGTGCTGCGCGGTGAATTGCTGTCCAAGAAGAATGTTGCCGCGCCAACCGATGCCACCCCCGTGCCCATCATCGCGCCAGCGCCTGCCGAAATGCAGCCGTTGATCGGCGACCTGCGCGAACTGCTGCAGGAATACCATCTGGAACGCCAGGGTGAAAACAATGGCTGGACCTCCGAATGGACGCCGGAAAAACTGCGCGGCCTGCTCGAAGCGGACCTGGCCGGCGATCAGGTGCTGGTGGTGTCGAACCGCGAGCCGTATATCCATGCCAAATCGGAAGACGGCACCATCAAGGTGCAGCGCCCGGCCAGCGGCCTGGTGACGGCGGTGGAAGCGGTGATGCGCGCCTGTTCGGGCACCTGGATCGCCCACGGCGCCGGTTCGGCCGACCGTGAAACGGTGGACAAACTCGACCATGTGCCGGTGCCGCCCGACAATCCAAGCTACACCTTGCGCCGCGTCTGGCTGACGGAAGAGGAAGAGCAGGGCTATTACTACGGCTTCGCCAACGAAGGCATGTGGCCGCTGTGCCATATCGCCCACGTGCGCCCCGTGTTCCGCTCGTCGGACTGGGACCAGTATGTGAAAGTGAACCGCCGCTTTGCCGACGCCGTGATCGCCGAAGCGAAAACCGACAACCCGGTGGTGCTGGTGCAGGATTACCACTTTGCCCTGTTGCCGCGCATGGTGCGCGAAGCGCTGCCGAAAGCGACTATTATTACTTTCTGGCATATCCCCTGGCCGAACTCGGAGTCCTTCGGCATTTGCCCATGGCGCGAGGAAATCCTCGACGGCCTGCTGGGCAGCACGATTTTGGGCTTCCATACGCCGTTCCACCGCAAGAATTTCCTGGAAACCGTCGACCGCTACCTGGAAACCCGCATCGAGCCGGAAGCGTCGACCATTTCCTATGGCGGCGAGATGACCCAGGTCGAGGACTATCCGATCTCGATCGCCTGGCCCGATGAAGATCCGAACCTGCCGGACGTGGCCACCTGCCGCGCCGAAATCCGCGCCGCCATCGGCGTGCCGGCCGACCATTTGCTGGGCATCGGCGTCGACCGCCTCGACTACACCAAGGGTATCGTCGAGCGCTTCCAGGCCGTCGAACGCATGCTGGAACAGCAGCCGGGCATGGTGGGGCACTTTACGTTTATCCAGATTGCCGCGCCTAGCCGCGCGTCGCTGGACGAATACCAGAGTTTCGACACGCGTGTGCGCAAGATGGTCGAGCGCATCAACCGCCGCTTCGGCAGCGGCGATTATGTGCCGATCCTGCTGAAGGCCGAGCACCATGGCCAGGATGCGCTGCAGCGTTTCTTCCGCGCCTCCGAGGTCTGCATGGTGACCAGCCTGCATGACGGCATGAACCTGGTGGCCAAGGAATTCATCGCCTCGCGCGAAGACGAGATGGGCGTGCTGGTGCTGTCACAATTCACGGGCGCCGCCCGCGAGCTGCACGAAGCGCTGATCATCAATCCTTACCATATCGAGCAGGGCGCTGAAGCCCTGTACCGTGGCCTGGTGATGCCGCCGGTGGAACAGCGCGAACGCATGAAGAGCATGCGCGCGCGTGTCAAACACTTCAATGTGTACCGCTGGGCCGGCCGCATGTTGCTGGACGCCTCGCGCCTGCGCCAGCGCGACAAGGTCATGACCAAGATCGACGCTCACCGCCGCCTCAGCCGGCGCAAGGGGGTTTGATGGCGGTAACGACAGATACCTTGATCGACGACAGCGCGGTGCTGGCGGGCTTGTTCGACACCCCCGGCTGCGCGATTTTCCTGGACTTTGACGGCACCCTGGTCGACCTGGCGCCCACGCCCGACGGCGTGCGCCTGGAAGCGGGCGTGGCCGAGGCGCTGGCGCTGCTGTCCAGGCGCCACAAGGGTGCGCTGGCGATTATTTCCGGCCGCCCCGTGGCGCAGATCGACGCCATGCTGGCGCCACTGGTATTGCCGGTGGCGGGCGTGCATGGCGTGGAGCGGCGCGGCGCCGATGGTCAATTGCGCCTGGCGGCCACGCCGGACGTCTCTCCCGTGCTGGCCAGGGCGCAAGCCCTGGCCGCCTTGTACCCCGGTTTGCTGGTGGAACAGAAACGCGGCGCCGTGGCCCTGCATTACCGCCTGGCGCCGGAATTGCAGGAACTATGCGTGCGGGAAATGACGGACGCCGTGCAAGCGTGCCCCGGTATTTTGCTGTTGCATGGCAAAATGGTGCTTGAAGCCAAGCCTGCCGCCACCGACAAGGGCGGCGCGATCGCCGCCTTCATGCTTGAAGCGCCATTTGCCGGCCGGCGCGCCGTGTTCGCCGGCGACGATACCACCGACGAAGCCGGTTTTGCCTTCGTGGAACAGGCAGGCGGGCAGGGCGTCAAGGTCGGCAGCGGCGCCAGCGTGGCCTCGCTCAGGCTGGCCAGCCCGGCCGCACTGCGCGTGGTGCTGTTGCACGCGGCCGTGCTTGCCGCATCCCCCCAAACTCAAGGAGTAGCCGATGACGACAGCCTATGACACACCGAGCGGCGCCCCTGCGCCGGCCTCCAGCAAACCATCGGCCCAGGCCAGCCTCAATTGCGGCGTGGTGGGCAACTGCGCCTTCAGCGCCCTGATCGACCAGGCCGGCCAAGTGGTCTGGTCCTGCCTGCCCCGTTTCGACGGCGACCCGGTGTTCAACACCCTGCTGGACGACACCGAAAACGGCAGCGTGTGGGGCATCGATATTGAAAACTATGCCCGCACCGAGCAGTTTTACGAGCCGAACACGGCCGTGCTGCGCACGCGCTTGTACGACACCGACGGCCGTGGCGTGGAAATCACCGATTTCGCACCCCGTTTCCTCAGCCGCGACCGCATGTTCCGTCCGCTGATGCTGATCCGCCGCGTGCGTCCGCTGGACCGCGCCGTGCGCATCCGCGTGCGCCTGCGTCCCCGTTTCGACTGGGGCAAACTGGCGCCGCAGATCACCCAGGGCAGCCACCATATCCGTTATGTGGGCCCGGAACAGACCCTGCGCCTGAACACCGATGTGTCACTCAACTATGTGCTGAGCGAATCGTATTTCGTGCTCGACAAGACCGCCAACTTCCTGCTGGGCCCGGACGAAACCCTGGCCGGCGGCATCGACGAGACGGCGCGCATCTTTGAAAAAGAGACCATCAACTACTGGCGCACCTACACGCGCCGCCTGGCCGTGCCGCTGGAATGGCAGGACGTGGTCATCCGCGCGGCCATCACCCTGAAACTGTCCTTGTACGAGGACACCGGCGCCATCATCGCCGCCATGACCACCAGCATCCCGGAAGCGCCGGGCAGCAGCCGCAACTGGGACTACCGCTATTGCTGGCTGCGCGACGCCTTCTTTGTCGTGCGTGCGCTGAACAGCCTGTCGGAAGTGGGCACGATGGAGGAATATTTGCGCTGGCTGACGAATATCGTCGCCCGCTCCAAGGGTGGCCATATCCAGCCCCTGTACGGCATCGGCCTGGAAGAATTGCTGCCGGAATCGCTGGTCGATCACTTGCCCGGCTACCGCGGCAACGGCCCCGTGCGCGTGGGCAACCAGGCGCAGGAACACTTCCAGCACGATGTCTACGGCAATATCGTGCTGGGCGCGGCGCAAGCTTTCCTCGACCACCGTTTGTTCCACCGCGCCGGCAAGGCGGAGTTCACGGCGCTGGAAGCGGTCGGCGAGCAGGCTTTCAAGCTGCACGCGGAACCGGACGCCGGCATGTGGGAGCTGCGCACGCGCGCCCGCGTCCATACCTCGTCGATGCTGATGAGCTGGGCGGCCTGCGACCGCTTGTCCAAAGTCGCCCACAAACTGGAGCTGCCCGACCGCGCCGACCACTGGCAAAGCCGCGCCACCCTGATCCGCGAACGCCTGCTGCGCGAAGCGTGGAGCGAAGAGCGCCAGGCCTTCGCCGAAAGCCTGGGCGGCCGCGACCTAGATGCGTCGGTACTGTTGATGGCCGAAGTCAATTTCATCGACCCGATGGACCCGCGCTTTATCGCCACCGTCGACGCGCTGGAAGCCTCGCTGTGCGACGGCCCCTATATGCGCCGCTACGAAGCCCCGGACGACTTCGGCAAGCCCGAAACGGCCTTCAACATCTGCACCTTCTGGCGCATCGACGCCCTGGCCCGCATCGGCAGGAAAGAAGAAGCACGCCAGATCTTCGAAACCATGCTGATGGCCCGCAACCACGTGGGCCTGCTGTCGGAAGACACGCATCCCGTGACGGGCGAAATGTGGGGCAACTTCCCGCAGACCTACTCGATGGTGGGGCTGATCAATTGCGCGGTGAGGTTGTCGGCGCCTTGGGATAGTGCGATCTAGAATGATCACGGGCATCTGTCGCTTGCGGCAGATGCCTTGCACATTACTTCAATTTCATGGCGGCCTTCAGGACCCTGGCCTCCATGGTTCCGTCAATGATCTCTATCTGTCCGCTGGAAGATTGGTAGTACATCAAGGGCACGGACACAGGTCGGTAGCCCGGATCCAGAGTGATCAGCAGCTCGGTGTTGCTGTTCGCCGTGGATACCGACGCTTCGGACGGTTCCGCCGTCACTGTCAGCATCGTGCCGGACTTGCGCATCGCTGCTTCATTGGCCGACATGAGGCTGCTCGGGTCCGCCGAATCGAGCGTGGCCGCACCGAGCATTGCGCCGTCATCGCCCAACAAAGCCACCGGTATCCACACGAATTCGACCTGGTCTTTCAACAGCATCGTCTCCCGCCACAGGTCACTGCAATAGGAGCAAGCGGGGTCAAAAAACACCCAGGCCCTGTTCGGCGAACCCGCTCCCACGGAGAATCCCTTTGCTTCTTTTTCCACCCGTGCCAGCATTGCGGCGCGTTGCTCCTGCGTCAGGCTTTTGATGTGCGCCGCCATCATGGTTTCTGGCGGTGCCTTGATGATGGGCGCACAGGCGGATAGGAATAAAAGCAGGAATGGAAAAATAATAGTGGTAAAATGCATATTAATTTGATCAAAGTGTTTCTACCAGCGAGGGCGGTCTCAAGTTCCAGCTGCAGTTTGATCCATAACAGTTATTCAATTTTGATATCAAATTGATTAACGTCGTAAAGCTTCTTCTCGGCCATCCAGGCGTCAAGCAGATTTCCTTCGATCGGTTCATATTCTTCCCACTCGGCGTCCCATTGCACAACGCTTTCATTCGCATCCAGAAGTATAAACCAAGTGGTTCCCGTGCCGTTACCGCCTATGGCAACGGCTTGTTTTAGCCAGTCAGGAAAATAATCTTCACTACGAAAGAATTGTGTAAAGGTGACGAGTGATTCTGCACCGGGTCGGGGGCGGTCAAGAATGGGAAAAAGAAAGCTGGCAGCGGTCGGCCCTAGAAAACCATTAAAATCGAAGAAAAGCTTCTTGAGCTGCTCGGGCAATCGGTGTCCGAGTAAGTTCTCTGCCTTGGCTATCATTGTGGGGTCGGCAGGTTTTTCAAAAACACCAGCAGGGAAAGCTTGGCGAACATCTTCTGGTGTAAACATAATGTCTTTTCAGTAAATGCGTCATCTTTTTGATTGGAATAAAAGATAGGAGGCGGTATGCGGCAGACTGAACGAAATTTCTCTCAGTGCTATTTATTTCCTGATTTTAACTCCAGTTTGCTGCGGCATAGTTAAAATTTCCACGTCAGACAATAGGACACGAAGCACTTCTCTACCGATTGCCCGCTGGCGACATAGTCAGGATTTTTTACTATCTTATTATTTCAATATGTAGCCTGCTATCGCGACGAGCTGTTGACGCTTTGGCTACCCCGCCCATACAACCTGCACTCCGCCGCCAACGCCAGCAAATTCGCATCGCGCTCCCGGCTATTCAGCATCAACAAAGTGATTTGCTGGTGCGAACTGTAGCGCTCATCAAGCGGCAGCAATTCGATGCGCGAGCTGAAGGCGCGTACGCGTCCCGGCAGCAGGCTGTAGCCGATGCCGCCGCTGACGAGATTAATTAGCGAAAAGATATCGCCCACGCGCATCGTGGTGTCCGGTACAAAGCCAGCCAGCTCAAACGCATGGCTGAAGCTTTGCGAGGTGACGAAGCCTTCGTTGAGGGTAACGAATTTTTCATTGCGCAGCGCCTGCAGGTCGAGGGACGTCTGTCCCGCGTACGGTGAATGCAATGGCGCGGCCAGATACACATCATCCTGGAACAGCGGCACCGACACCAGGCCCGCATGATGTTCCTCTTCCTGCACGCCGATAATGATGGCGTCCAGCCGACCGTCCGCCAGGCTTTGCAGCAGTTCGCGGTTCGACCCCAGTGTCAAATCGATATCGAGGCCGGGGCGGCGCAGTTTCAGGGCGATCACCAATTGCGGGATGCAGTGCAGGGTCAAGGAATACAGCGAACCGATCTTCAGGCGGACCGGGTTGATGCCCGACATTTCGCGCACCTTGCGCACGCCTTCTTCGCACTCGGCCAGCGCGCGGCGCGCCGATTCGGCGAAGGTGTAGGCCGCGTGCAGCGGGATCAGGCTGCGGCCTTCGCGCTTGAACAGGGGGCAGCGCAGGCCGTCTTCCAGGCTGTGCAGGGCGCGGTGCACGCTGACGGTGCTCTGGCCCAGCGCGTCGGCGACGCGCGATAAATTATTCAGCTCCATAAAGCTCAGGAACACTTCGAGCTTTTTCAGCGTGATTTCTTCATTGATGGCCATGGATCACCGTGAATATCGTTAGTTCATTAACCTGAGAGTAATGAACATGGTAGCAGGTTGATTGAAGCGTTGGCACCTTTCCCTTATCGTGGAAGCTCGATAGTCGACAAGGGGAGACAAGATGTCCACCACCACCCAAGCGCCACCGCAGCGCAAAGAGGGAGGCAAGCGCTGGGACACGCGCCGCACCGAGAAGCGGCGCCGGCTCGATGCCGTGCGCCAGTTCGCCGATGGACCCGTGCTGCAAAAGGGCGATATGGTCGCCGTACTGGAAGCGCTGCTGGCGCCCGGCGACCGCGTCGTTTTGGAAGGCAATAACCAGAAGCAGGCGGATTTTTTGGCGCGCATGCTGGCCAAGGTCAATCCGGACAAGATCAACCATCTGCACCTGATCATGCCCAGCGTCAGCCTGCCCGAGCACCTGGACCTGTTCGAACGCGGCATCGCCCGCAAGCTCGATTTCTCGTTCGCCGGCACGCAAAGCCTGCGCATCGCCCAGTTCCTGCAGGACGGTTTGCTGGAAGTGGGCGCCATCCACACCTATATCGAACTGTATGCGCGCCTGTTTGTCGATCTGACGCCAAACGTGGTGATGGTGGCCGGCTATATGGCCGACCGCCAGGGCAATCTGTACACGGGCCCCAGCACGGAAGACACGCCCACGCTGGTCGAATCGGCCGCCTTCCGCGACGGCATCGTGATCGCCCAGGTGAACCAGATCGTCGACGATGTGAGCGATTTGCCGCGTGTCGACGTGCCGGGGTCGTGGATCGACTTCGTGGTGGAAGCGGACAAGCCGTTTTTTATCGAACCCTTGTTTACCCGCGACCCGCGCGTGATCAAGCCGGTGCATGTGCTGATGGCGATGATGGCGATCCGGGGCGTCTACGAAAAGCACCAGGTGCAGTCGCTGAACCACGGCATCGGTTTCAATACGGCCGCCATCGAACTGATACTGCCGACCTATGGCGAGCAGTTGGGCCTGAAGGGCAAGATCTGCCGCAACTGGGTGCTCAACCCGCATCCGACCCTGATCCCCGCCATCGAGACGGGCTGGGTCGAGAGCGTGCACTGCTTCGGCGCCGAACTGGGCATGGAAGGCTATGCGGCGGCGCGGCCCGATGTGTTCTTTACGGGCCGCGACGGCTCGATGCGCTCGAACCGCGCGCTGTGCCAGCTGGCCGGCCAGTATGCGGTCGACCTGTTTATCGGCGCCACCCTGCAGATGGATGGCCTTAGCAACTCGTCCACCGTTACCAATGGCCGGCTGGCCGGTTTTGGCGGCGCGCCGAACATGGGCCACGATCCGCACGGCCGGCGCCATCCGACCCCCGCCTGGCTGGACCTGATCGAGACCGACGATCCGCTGGCGCGCGGCAGGAAGCTGGTGGTGCAGATGGTGGAGACCTTCCAGGACGGCGGCCAGCCGACCATCGTCGAATCGCTCGATGCGGTGGCGGTCGGCAAGGCCAGCGGCATGCCGCTGGCGCCCGTGATGATCTATGGCGACGACGTGACCCACGTGCTGACCGAGGAGGGCATCGCCTACCTGTACAAGGCGCGTTCGCTCGATGAACGCAAGGCCATGCTGGCGGCGGTGGCTGGTGTCACGCCGATCGGCCTGCGCCACGACCCGAAGACCACCGCCAGATTGCGCAGCGACGGCCTGATCGCGCTGCCCGAGGATATCGGCGTGCAGCGCGGCGAGGCAAGCCGCTCGCTGCTGGCGGCGAAAAGCATCGCCGACCTGGTCGAATGGTCCGACGGCCTGTATCAACCGCCCGCCAAATTCAGGAGCTGGTAATGAACACCATGATGACAACGAAAACCACGGCGCTGGCGCGCCAGGTGCTGCAGGCGCTGCTCGACGAAGTGACGCTGACGCCCAAACCGGGCCTGGTCGACCTGCGCAGCCGTGGCGCGCACACGGATTTGAACTGGGCTTTGATGTGCCATTCGGCCTGCGCGCTGCAGCCGGTATTCCAGGCCATGGCCGATGCCGGTGCGGACAGCAGCGACGACGATGCGCTGCGCCAGCGTATCGGCGCCATTGGCCGCGAGGGCGAAGCGGTGATGATGGCGGCCACCGGCGGCGTCAATACCCATCGCGGCGCGATCTGGGCGCTGGGCCTGCTGGTGACGGCGGCGGCGCAATTGCAGGAGCGCGGTGACCCTTTGGTACCAACGGCGGTGGCGGCGCGGGCCGGCGCCCTGGCGCGCCTGACGGACCGCAGTGCACCGCTTGATACCGGCAACAAGGGCCAGCTGGCTTGCCGCCGGTATCACGTCGGTGGTGCGCGCGGCCAGGCGCTGGCCGGTTTTCCGCATGTGCTTGACGTGGCTTTGCCAACCCTGCGCGCTGCGCGGGCACGCGGCGACAACGACACCACGGCGCGGCTGAACGCCTTGCTGGCCATGGTCGCCAGCCTGGACGACACCTGCGTGCTGTCGCGCGGTGGCGTGGACGCTTTGCTGGCGGTGCAGGCCGGAGCAAGCCAGGTGCTGGCCGCTGGCGGCGCCGGCACGCGACAGGGCACCCAGGCGCTGCTGGCGCTGGAAGCGACGATGCTGGAACTGAATGTCTCGCCGGGCGGCGCGGCCGACCTGCTAGCGGCGACCCTGTTCCTCGATAGCCTGGAAGAAGGAGAACAGCATGGAAAAGCGTGACTATACATTTCCCGCCGGGCGGCCCGCAACAGGGCGCGCGCTGGCCGGCGTGGTCGGCTCGGGCGACCTGGAAGTGCTGCTGCAGCCGGGAGACGATGGCGTGACGCGCATCGTCGTCAACACCTCGGTCGACGGCAAGGGGGCCGTGTGGGACGCGCTGCTGGCGCGCGTGTTTACGGGCGAACTGCTGCCGGCGGCCAGCATCGTCATCAACGACTGCGGCGCCACGCCGGGCGTGGTGCGCATGCGGATCGAGCAGGCATACGAAGAACTTCAGGCGGGGAGGCCAGCATGAGCACCATCCAGGAACTTTTGCAGCGCGACAGTTTTATCGAACGCGGTGCGCGCAGCCGGGCCAGGGCCTTGCTGGATGCGGGCAGCATGCGTGAACTGCTGGACCCGTTCTGCGGCATCGGCTCGCCGTGGCTGCCGCAGCAGGGCGTGACGGCCCAGGCCGATGATGGCGTGGTGGTGGCCAAGGGCCTGTTTGACGGCCAGCCGGCGGTGGTGCTGGCGATCGAAGGCGGCTACCAGGGCGGCAGCATGGGCGAAGTCGGTGGCGCGAAGATCGCCGGCGCGCTGGAACTGGCGGCGCGCGACAACCGCAATGGTATTGCTACGCGCGCCGTGATCTTGTTCGAAACGGGCGGCGTGCGCCTGCAGGAAGCCAACCTGGGCCTGGCGGCGATTGCCGAAATCCAGGCGGCCATCGTCGACCTGCGGCGCTACCAGCCGGTGATCGGCATTACCGCCGGCACGGTCGGCTGTTACGGCGGCATGTCGATCGCGGCGGGCCTGTGCAGCTATCTGGTGGTGACGCGCGAAGCGCGACTGGGCCTGAACGGCCCGGCGGTGATCGAGCAGGAGGCCGGCGTGGACGAATTCGACTCGCGCAACAAACCGTTTATCTGGAGCCTGACGGGCGGCGAGCAGCGTTTTCATACCGGCCTGGCCGACGCTTACGTCGAGGACGACACGGCGCAGATTCGCGCCACGGTGGCCGAACTGTTTGTACGCGGCGTGCCCCAACAGCACCGCAGCGACCAGGCCGGGCATTTCCTGGCGCGCCTGGCCAAGGTCGACGCCACCGTGCAAGCCACGCCAGGCGCCGTGCGCACCATCTACAGCGAAGGAGCCGCATCATGAACCAAACAACAGATACCAGCCGAGGCGCCATCTGGCTGGCCGCCTTGACCGGCCACGCCACGCCGCTGGGCGATTATCCGCCGTCGGTGCGGGTGGTCGACGCGCCGCTGGCGGAGAGCACTGCCCGCTATATCGCCGTGCTGCCTGACCCCGACAACCGTTTTGCGCGCGCACGCACCGGCGAGATCGGCCTGGTCGAAGGCTGGCAGCTGGCGCGCGCGGTGCAACAGGCAGTGGCGGAGGACCGCGCGCTGCCGGTGAAACGGCCGATCGTGGCCGTGATCGACGTCGCCAGCCAGGCCTATGGCCGGCGCGAGGAAGCCTATGGCATCCACCAGGCGCTGGCCGGCGCGGCGGGGGCGTATGCCAAAGCGCGGCTGGCTGGCCACCCTGTCATCGGCCTGATCGTCGGCAAGGCCATGTCGGGCGCCTTCCTGGCGCACGGCTACCAGGCCAACCGCCTGATCGCGCTCGACGATCGGCAGGTGATGGTGCATGCCATGGGCAAGGCCTCGGCGGCGCGCATCACCTTGCGCACGGTGGAAGCGCTCGAAGCGCTGGCGGCGACGATACCGCCGATGGCCTATGACATCGGCAATTACGCGAGCCTGGGCCTGTTGTGGCGGACCTTGACGGTGGCGCGGCCCGATGCACCGTCTGGCGAAGACGTGGCGCAGGTGGCGGCCAGCCTGAGGGCGGCGCTGGCCGATATCCGTCTTGACCCCGAGCGGGGCCTGGCCAGCCGGTTGGGCGCGCCGCACCGCCAGGCTTCGGCCAGGGTCAGGGAGGTATTGAAACAGCAGTGGTAAGTGCAGGTGAAGAAAAGAGAAGACGCATAAGTCATTCCATTCCCATAACGGAGACAGTACCATGATCATTTACGGAACCGCATTACTGGCCTTGTGCCATTTGCTCGGCATCTTCCTGGGCGACCTGCTCGGGCAGCTGATGGGCGTGAAAACCAATGTCGGCGGGGTCGGCATAGCCATGCTGCTGCTGATCTGCGCGCGGCTCTACATGCAGCGGCGCGAGTGGATGCCGCAGATGACCGAGCGCGGCGTCGAATACTGGGGCGCCATGTATATTCCGGTGGTGGTCGCCATGGCGGCCCAGCAGGATGTGGTGGCGGCGCTGCGCGGCGGACCCGTCGCCCTGCTGGCCGCCATCGGCTCGGTCATCATCTGCGCCGGCGTGATTTCGCTGATCAACCGTGCCGAAAATCCGGCTGCCGTCGCTGCCGCCGAAGCAGCCATGTCCAAGGAGGTGCGTCATGCTTGAGATCTTTGAAAAAGCCGCCATCCATAACGGCCTGGTGACCGCTTTCGCTTTCGTCGGCCTGATCATGCTGCTGTCGGTGGCGCTGTCCAAATACCTGACCATGGGCCGCGTGCATGGCTCGGCGATCGCCATCGTGATCGGCCTGGGGCTGGCCTACTGGGGCGGCGTGCATAGCGGCGGCCACAAGGGCCTGGCCGACCTGTCGCTGTTCGGCGGCATCGGCTTGATGGGCGGCGCCATGCTGCGCGACTTCGCCATCGTCGCCACCGCCTTCGAAGTACAGGCCACCGAGGCGCGCAAGGCGGGCCTGATCGGCGTGGTGGCGCTGCTGCTGGGCGTGGTGCTGCCTTTCCTGGTCGGCGCCGGCGTGGCCTATGCGTTTGGGTATTCGGATGCCGTCAGCATGACCACCATTGGCGCCGGTGCCGTCACCTATATCGTCGGCCCCGTCACGGGAGCAGCCATCGGCGCCAGTTCCGACGTGATGGCGCTCAGCATCGCTGCGGGCCTGATCAAGGCCATCCTGGTGATGGTCGGCACGCCGGCCGCCGCGCGCTTCCTGCGCTTGAAAACGCCGCGCTCGGCGATGGTGTTCGGCGGCCTGGCCGGCACTGTTTCCGGCGTCTCGGCCGGCCTGGCCGCCACCGACCGCCGGCTGGTGCCGTATGGCGCGCTGGTGGCGACGTTTCATACCGGCCTGGGCTGCCTGCTGGGACCCTCGCTGCTGTTCTTTGCCGTCAAGGCGGTGGTGGCCTGATGCACGGTTACCGGGCCCATGATCTGCTATGGCTGGACGCCATGCCGGCCGCCGAGGCGCTGCCCGCCTGGGCGAGCGCCGCCTGGCTGGGGCAGGCGCCGCTGGTGGTGCGCCGCGCCACGACCGCGCCGGGCCGCCTGCCGGTGGGCTTGCGCGGCCCGGCGCGCAGCGAGCGCCATGCTTGCGAGATCGACGTGACCACTGTGCTGCGCCGCGTGACACCCGAGATGCTGTCGGCCCGCGTCGCCGCCATGCCGCCCGATGCCACTCAATACGCCGCGCTGGCCGCCTTGCGCACGGTGGCGCCGCTGCTGGACGCCACCGGCTGGGCCTGGGGGCCGACCGGCGGCGCCGGCTTCGCGCTGGCCAGCGGCCTGCCCGTGCTGCACGTCGACAGCGACCTGGACCTGGTGCTGCGCATCGGTGTGCCACCCGATGCGGGGCAGACGCAGGCCCTGCGCGCCATCGCCGCCGCCGTCACGCATTGCCGGCTCGACCTGCAGATCGATACCGGCCATGGCGGATTCGCGTATGCCGAATGGGCGGCAGGGCGTTCGAGCATCCTGTTGAAAACCGACCGGGGGCCGCTGCTGACGGCCACGCCATGGGAGCCTGCATGAGCGTGCTGTTTACCTTTCCGGGGCAGGGCGCCCAGCGCCCGGGCATGCTGCATGCGCTGCCCGGCGATGCGGCGGTGGCCGCCACTGTGGCGGAAGCGGCCGATGTGCTGAAACATGATCCCCTGCTGCTCGATACGCCAGCGGCGTTGGCTTCGACGCGGGCGGTGCAACTGTGCCTGCTGATCGCCGGGGTGGCCATGGCGCGCTCGCTGGCTGCGCGGGGGGCGCTGCCGGACATGGTGGCCGGCTTTTCCATCGGCGAGTATCCGGCGGCGGTGGTGGCCGGCGCCCTCGATTTTGCCGACGCCGTGCAGCTGGTGGCGCGGCGTGGTCAGTTGATGGAGGAAGCCTACCCCAGCGGCCATGGCATGGCGGCGATCATCGGCCTCGACAGCGCACAGCTCGACCCCCTGGTGGCCCGGGTCCACACGGCGGCCACGCCCGTGTATATCGCCAACCTGAACGCGCGGCGCCAGATCGCCATTGCCGGCAGCGACGCCGGTTTGCAGGCCGTCATGGCCCTGGCCTTGCTTCACGGCGCCAGCAAGGCCGAACGGCTGGCCGTCAGCGTGCCCTCGCATAGCCCGCTGTTCGATGGCGCCGCGCAGCAATTGCGCGCCGCTTTCGACCAGGTGACGCTGCGCCGGCCGCAGCTGGCGTATTTGAGCAGCAGCGCGGCGCGCACCCTGTTCGATCCGGAGCGCATCCGCGACAGCCTGGCATCGAACATGGCGCGGCGCGTGCATTGGGCCGATACGGTACGCCTGGCCTGGGAGAGGGGGGCGCGCCTCGCCGTGGAAATGCCGCCCGGCAGCGTCCTGACGCGGCTGACTGGGCCCGAGTTTGGCGAGGGGGTGGCGGTGAGCTGCGATGGCAATCGCATAGAGAACTTGCTGGCGCTGGTTAACAATCCACACCGGATTTGATCGCAGGTGCTTGTTCCAGAAGGGCCTTTCCACCCGCAGGTCCAGCCGCTGGCAGCGGTGCGCCGCCCAGCAGCCCCGCCATCCAGTCCACAAAAGCGCGCACGGAAGGAGAAAGGTGCCGGTTGCGAGGGTACAGCACGGACAGGGGCACTTCCGGCCCACGTTGCTCCGCAAGCACCCTGACAAGGCTTCCACCGCGCAGGTACGGCGTAGCGAGGAAATTTGCGATGCGAATCAGCCCAAGCCCCTCCAGTGCGCAGCTGATATAGGCATCGGTGTCATTGACGGCAATTCTGCCCCGTGTGCTGATCGTCTGTTCCGCTTCGGCGGCCGTGAACCGCCAGTCCATCGCGCGTCCGGTACGTCCTGAATGAAATTCCACGACGCGATGGTTTGCGAGGTCGTCCAAAGAGAGCGGAACACCGTGACGCTTCAGGTAGCCGGGTGAGGCGCAGGTGATCCACTCGAAGCTTCCGATATTCCTGGCCACCAGCAGCGCCGATGACTGTGGCGTACCTGAGCGCACCACGCAGTCGAGACCCTCCTGAATGATGTCCACAGGACGGTCGCCGAGGGTGAGAACAATGTCGAGCTCAGGATAACGTTCAAGAAAGCCGTCGATTGCAGGTAACACCACTGCCCGGGCAAACGACGATGTCATGTCAACGCGCAGCCGGCCGCGTGGCTGACTTGCGCTGTCGGACAATGCCGCCTCGACGCTTTCAATTTCCAGCAGTATCTGCTGACAGTGCTGGTAGTAGAAGCTGCCATTGGATGTCAGGCGCAAGCTGCGTGTCGTACGCTGCAACAGATTCACGCCAAGTGCCTTTTCCAGCTCCTGGACGGATCGGCTGATGGTCGAGCGCGGGATCGACAGTGTCTTTGCTGCGCCGGCAAAACTGCCTGCTTCAACGACACGTGAAAAAACCTGCATCGAGCGTATCCTGTCCACACCATATCCTGGCAAAACTGAAGAGGTGCTGATTATCCCATTTTTTGCAATTCAAAGAGCATGACGTGGGGACTTATGTGTTTTGGGTACGCTTCTTATACTCACGCCACACTCAACTCTCCGGACAGGAACTTCGTGAATAACAAGCTGGAACATATTGAACTCGACAACATGCTGGTCCTCGGTGCCGGCGAACTTGGCATGGCCGTATTGCGCCAGCTTATGCTGCGCCGAACAGATACAACTGACTCGTTGACGGTATTGGTGTCGCCGCGTTCCCTCGACACACCGAGTCCGGAGCAGGCCCGGAATTACGACGACCTGCGCGCTGCGCATGTGCACCTGCTGCCTTTCGATCTTGCCGCGTGCTCCGATGACGATTTGCTGGCGCTTTTGAGCCGGTTTCACACCGTGATCAATTGCACGGGATTTGTCGCGGGGCCGGGAACGCAAATCAGACTGACCAATGCAGCGTTACGCGCCGGCGTGGCACGGTATTTTCCCTGGCAGTTCGGGGTCGACTACGACATTGTCGGCAAGGGAAGCGGCCAGCCTGTCTTCGACGAGCAATATGACGTAAGGGCATTGCTGCGGGCGCAGACGCGGACCGAGTGGGTGATCGTATCGACAGGGATGTTTACCAGTTTCCTGTTCCAGCCGGCTTTCGGACTGGTCGATATGGACGCCGGGATCGTGCGAGGCTTGGGAAGCTGGGACACCAGGGTAACCGTGACGACACCCGAGGACATCGGCCGATTGACGGTTGAAATTCTGCTTGAGCCGCCCAGGATAGCGAACAAGGTAGTCCATGTCGCCAGTGATACGCTGTCTTATCGCGCACTCGCCGATCTGGTCGAAGAGGTCACGGGACGTCGCTTCCACAGGGAGTTGCTGACCATCGACATGCTGGCTGCCGAACTTGCACGGCATCCGCAGGACAGTATGGCGCGCTACCGGCTTGGCTTCGCACTCGGTGACGGCATGTGGTGGGATAAGGCGAGCACCTATAACGTAGCGCGCGGCATTCCAACGACCGATACGAAGGCATGGCTGCAGCAGAACCGGCCGCGCCAAGCGCAAGGGGCACGAAGTGACTGACCAGCCATCTGTGCCCGTCAGTCTCATCAGCCATGGTTCAAGAGAGAACGGCGCCTTAAATCTTGCCCGTCACCCCCAGCTGGAAGCCCCGGCCCGGCAAGGGCGCGATGTATTTCAGCGGCGAATTGTGTGGCCGCGCATCTTGATCGAGCAGGTTGGAGGCGCTGACAAACACCTCGATCTCCCTCACGCTCGAATTGGGCAGCTGGAAGGCGCGGCTGAGCTGGAAGTTGACCATGGTGTACCCGTCGAGCGGCACTTCGTCGCTGACGCTCTTGCCCATATATTTCTGCTTGTCGTAGCGGGTGCCGGACAGATTCGCCTTCCAGTCCTGGTTCTCCCACAGCAGATTGGCGCCATAGCGGTTGGTGGGCATGTTCGGCAGGTACTCGCCGTCGTTGTGGGCGCGCAGCGAGTCGGGATTGTCCGCCTTGTTCTTGACCAGGTCGGCAAATGCCGAGAGGGCCAGCTTGCCGCAGGCGCCCAGGTCCAGCGCCTGCGATGCATCGACCTCGAAGCCCTTGACCGTGGTATCGGTCTGCTTCCAGTACTTTAACGGCAGGCGGTTCGCGGTTTGCAGGCCCGAGTGTCCCAGGTAGAGGTAGTTCGCGTACTTCATGCTATAGGCGGTGGCCGACGCCTTGAAGCCGCGGTTGCCGAACAATATGGTGAACTCGGTCGTTTTGGCACGCTCGGCCTTCAGGTTCTGGTCGCCTTCTTCCTGGGTCATGATGGAGTAGTGGCGGTTGCTGGCATACAGCTCGTTGACCTCGGGCGCGCGCTGCGACGATGAATAGCGCAGTTTGGCGCCGAACAGCCGGCCCAGTTCGGTTGAAGCACCGAGGTTGTAGCTGTTCAGACTGAAGTCCCGGTCTTCGAGCCTGGAATTTTTCGCATTGCGCGAAGTCTTGAAGCCACTGTTCTCTATTTCGTGTTCCACTTTTTCACGGCGGAAACCGGCGTCGAACGAGGCCCAGGCGAAGTCCAGGTTCTGCTTGACGAACAGGGCGCTGCTGGTCGTGTTCACGTCCGGCAGGTACAGCTGCGAGCCGCTGCCGCTGATCTCCCTGGCTTGATAGTTCACGCCAAGCATGCCGGTCAAGGGCCCCGCGCGCCGTTGCGCCAGCAGCAGCTCGGCCTGGTTCGTGTCGAACTGGTAGTCGTTTGCCTTGGTGGCGCCCAGGCGCTCGCCCGACGCGTTGTTCAGGCGCGAGACGCGCAATTGCGCGCTTTCAACATACGGCACGGGCTCAAGCAGCTTGGCTTCCAGCGCATATTTATCCTGCCTGATCACGACGCCGACCGGCATCCCCTCGGCATAGTTGGAGCCGAAGGACAGGTTTTCCATGGAAAAGCCCGGCACGCCGTACTTGCTTTCCTTGCTGTCGACACTGGCCGCGACGTAGCCCCCGTCGAAAAAGTAGGTCGTGCCCACCGCAAAGTGGGCATTGCTGGAATAGCTGTTGCCCAAGGTGCCATGGTAGTCGGGCGTCACATCGCGGTTGATCTTGTTCTGCACCGTGGTGGGCGTGCCCGGAACGTAGGCCGGGTTGACGGGATTGACATACGTCTTGCGCTGCCAGACCGAGGTCGGATTATTGGTATAGAAGGAAAAATCACCGTCCGCCCAGTCCGGATTTTCCGTCATGAACTGGTCGATATACGGCTGCGAGGACTTGTTATAGACCTGCTGGATGCGCGCTTCCTTCTGGCAGCTGTCGGCCAGGAAGGTGTTCACGCCACCCTTGGCCGGGAACAGCTGGCTGTTGCACACCGATGCCTTGCTGTTGCCGGGAATAGTGTAATGCGAGATTTTCTGGAACGACAGCTGCACATTCGTCGAGAAGTGCTTCTGATCGTTGAAGTTCAGGCGCAGGCCCTGGGCGTCGGCGTTGTTGAATCCCTTGCGCAGCACCAGTTCCACTTCTTTTTCCTGGTCCTCCATCTTCCTGGAAACGAGGCCGGAATCGACATCGACGCTGCCGCCGATCGCATTGCCGCCGAAGCGCACGCTGTCGGACGATTTGTTCACGGTGGCGCTGCGCACGAAGAGGGGATCGAAGGGGATATTGATGTCGCCGCTGAGCGCATTCATGCCCAGTATCGACTGGCCGTCTTCCAGGATCTGCACCCGGTTGCCGGACAGGCTGCGGATCACCGGCGCGCCGGCATTCGGCCCGAAGGCGCTGCTTTGCACGCCCGAGACATGTTCCAGCATGCCGCCCAGCGTGCCGTTTTGGGCCTGCTGGTTTTCGACCACCACCACGCTGTCGATGTTTGACGGCCGCTCGGCCTGGATATTGATGGTCTGCAGGGTGATTTCTTCCGAGGCATGAGCGTATTGGAAAGTGGACAGGATGGCAGCTGCAAGGACGTGAAGGCGCATGGCTTACTTTGAATGGATAGTGATGGATGAGGGGAGCGGTTGCGCCCCATGACAGGGGCGGAAGCACCGATTCAATGCAACTCAATTGCAATTATTTTGCAATAATAGCTGGCGCGCAATATTGTTGCAAGTCAATTGCATTTAATGTCAATTATTGGACTGGCGCTGGCGCAACTGCGGCTCTTCGTTAGCGGCGTGAGAATGTGCGTATTTTCAATATTAATAAACTGATATTCTGTTTCTGCCTGTCAGTCAGCCTCGTGCCAGCCAATGGCAGCCTCGATCAATCTTTTCTCCGGCTGGGATCCTCTTGATATTACGCAGATTGTCAACCACTTCCTTGCGCCATGCGCTGCCGCTGCTCATCGCCCTGAGTTGTGTTTCCGTTGCCGCGCAGCCTGCCAATAAAATGTATGAAGGCATGCTCAATGACATGCGCGCCGAAGTGCAGCATGCTTTCATGCTCAACCAGGAATTGCCACTCGATCCTGGCCTGCGCGCGGCGGCCGACGAGTTGAAGCGCACCCATCTGGCCCGGCTCGACAAATTGCTGCTGCGCTGGCTCGATGAGGAAGGCGCGCGCATCGGCAGCCTGGACCAGACCGGTGCCGCACAGGAGCTGTATGCGTCGGTGCTGGCGCGCCTGCTCAATGAACTTGCCCTTTGGCAGCTCGATGCCGGCGATGCGGCCTACGAGGCGGCCACGCTGGCGGTACTCAAGACTTCGCCCGGCGTGTGCGAGAGCACGGGCACATGGGGAGACAGCGATTTTTCCAGGCGCGTCATGCGCATCCAGGCCATGCCGGCGGCGCAACGCGACGCCGCGCTGGCAAGCGAAGGCCAGTTGCTGGCGCGCTGGGGCGAAGCCCGTCCGGCGCCCCCGCCGTTGCCCGATCCGCTGCCGCAGGACGCGGTCAGCGCGCTGCTCAAGCGCTGGCAGGATGGCGGGCCGCGTCCGGCACTGGCGCTGCCGCCGGTGCTGGCCAGTGAGTTGCTGTCCAGTCGCACCGCATACGCCAGCCTGTCCAAAGATGACCAATGCGCCGTGCAGCTGTGGTGGTTGCGCCTGCGCCTGCGGCAGGGCGTCACGCCGGCCGACGCCTTGAGCGCGTTTCGCTATGCCACTCTCAATACACTGGTCGACCGTTACGGCGAGTCACCAGCCGCCGATGAGCCGCCCGAGAGCGGCAGGCCCGTCTATCCCCGGCTGGCGCGCCGTTTCGGCGTGACCGGTGCCACCACGGTACGTGTGCGCCTCGATGGCGCGGCGCTGCCGCAACAGGCCGCCGTGGTGGCACGCAAGGTGATCGTGCCCGGCATCCGCGATGTGCGTCCGGTTGCGTTTGAACAGATTTTTGATGCCGCAGTGCTCGACTTTGCGATGACCAAACAATTCTACAAGCCTGTCGCCGATGGCGGCAACTTCACTTTCAAGCTGGTGTGGAATCTCAACGAGCAGGCGAAAGACGGACCCGCCGCCAAGTCCAGAGGAGTGCAACCATGAGCAAGCCGGCACGTGGCGCGCGCGGCGTCGGCCTGGCCCTGCTGGCCGGCGCATTGAGCATGGCCCTGACAGGACCGGCCCTGGCTGCCCCTGAAGGGTCGCCGGTACGCGATGGCGCGAGGGATGCGTTCTGGCTTGGCGACTTTGCGGCGCTGGAAAAGCAGTACGCGCCTCTCAGGCAAGGTGGCAACTACACCATCGACGGCAAGCTGGAACTCGACCTGTTCCGAGAAGGGCTGGCGGCGGTGTTCGATCACAATGCCATGCCAAACGAGCCCTATGTGCGGGAAGTGGACGAACTGACCTTGCAATGGGCGAAGGAACACCCGCAATCGGCCCTTGCACACACCCTGCACGCCAGGGCGTTGCTCAGGCATGCCTGGTCTTACCGTGGCAACGGCTACGCCGGGGACGTGACGCCCGAGGCGATGCGGGAGTTCGAGCGTTATCTGCGCAGTGCGATGGATTACCTGAAGGACCATGCCGACGTGGCCTTGCACGACAGTTACGCGCATCTGACCCTGCTGGACATCGGCAAGGCTTATGGCCTTAGCCAGAAGCAGATGGAGGCGATTGCAGAAAATGGCTTGAAGCAAAACCCGCGGGATGCGATTCTGTATTTTTCGGTCGTCGGCAGGCTGTTGCCGAAGTGGGGTGGCGATGCAAAAACGCTGGACCGCTACATCCGCCATGCCACCGCGCAAACGCAGGCGCAATACGGCACCGGCCTGTATGCCTGGCTCTATTCGACGGTGGCCAAGGAGCAGTATGGACACGCCTTGTTCGACGCCAGCCTGGCCGACTGGCCGACCATGAAGCAGGGCTTTGATGACCTCATGGCGCGCTTTCCGGACAGCGTGATGCGCCGCAATCGCTACGCCTATTTTGCCTGCAGGGCCAGGGACAAGCCGGTACTGCAGGCCCAGCTTGGGTTACTCGCTGGCAAGCTGGACGTGAAGGAGTGGGGCGACAATGGCGAGCGCAGCCTGGAAGGATGCCAGCGCTGGGCCAGCGAAAGCTAGGGCCGCACCGCCTTCAGCTTGTGCGCCTGCAGCCGGCGCGCGCGGCGCTTGCGTTCCCAGATCACGATGCCGGTGACCGACAGCATGGCCACCATCACGCCCATGAAGGACATCATGATACGTCCCGGCATGCCGAGGATGCGGCCCGAATGCAGCGGAAACTGCAGCTGCACGAAGACGTCGGCGGCCGTGCCTTCCCAGGGCTTGTGCTGGCCGATGATGCTGCCGTTCATGCCATCGACATACAGGTTGGACAAGCCCATGCCGGCCGTGCCGAATTCGTCGGCCGGATCAAAAAACGACACGTTATAGAAGGAATAGTCGCCGCCATAATAGATGCCGCCGATCGGCGAGGTGATGCCGCGCTGCACCGCTTCTTTTTTCGCAATCGCGACCGCCTGCTCGAAGCCGACCACCGGTCTGACATAGGTGCCGAACGGTGCCGGCGTCTGGGTTTCATAGGGGCCGGGCGTGGTTTTCGAGACCAGCGACATGACCGGGTAAAACACTTCGCGGTACAGGTTCAGCGAGAACGAGGTGAACGCCACCACGATGATGATGCCCCAGACCCACAGGCCGCCCGCGCGGTGCAGGTCGAAATTGAGCTTGTAGCCGCCGGCTGCCCAGCGCAGCAGCCAGGACGGTTTCCAGCGCTGCCACCAGGTGGCGGGGCTGCGGTGCGGCGCGGTGTCGTCGGCCGCGCGGGCGCGCAGGCGGCGCGGCGTGGTGAGGTAGAACGCCACCACGCTGTCGAGCAGCCAGACCAGCGCGACGGCGCCCATCAGCCAGTAGCCCCAGCGGTCCGTGCCCCAGAAGGCCGGTACGTGCAGGCTGTAATGCAGGTGGCGCAGGAAGGGCATCAGGCTGCGGCGCGACAGGGAAATGGCGGTCGAGTCGCGGGTGCCGGTGATCTGCGCCGTGACGGGGTCCACGTACACCGTGTTGTAGTCGAGCACGAAGGGCTTGCCGGTGGCCGGATCGGTCAAGGGGCGCACCAGGAACTGCGCCGCATGGCCTTCTTCGAGGCCCAGAGTGATGTAATTGACTTCCACGCGCGGATCGGCGGCCGCCACTTTTCCGGCCAGCACGAAGGGCTGCTGCAGCGGGCCGCGGCCCGGTGTTTCCATGATGTCGGCATTGAGCCATTCGTCGAGCTCGTGGTCCCACGAGGTGACGGCGCCGGTCAGGCCGGCGACGATCAGGAACAGGGCGACGGTGAGGCCGGCCCAGCGGTGTACAACGGTCCAGAAAGCGCGCATGCGATAGCAGTCTTCAGAAACACGGGCGTGTCGGTGCCAGCGCACACAAGCAAACACATGTGAAATTATTAATGGGAATCGTTCTCATTATCCGCTGTGACGCTTTGTTTGGCAAGGAAGCTTGGCATTGCCCGGGATTGCCATCCACGGGCGGCCCCATGTTAAGATGCCAGCGAGGATATGGCCCTCTTTACAGTCAATATAAGGCGAGACCGGCATGCATATCGAGCAGCGCAACAATATCCGCATCAACCAACCCGCAACCCCGGCAGATGGCGCCCCCATCGCCACCATCGTCTTTGCGCATGGCTTCGGCTGCGACCAGACCATGTGGCGCTACCTGGAGCCGATGTTCCGCGATCGCTACCGCACGGTGCTGTTCGACCTGGTCGGCAGCGGCGGCTCGGACCTGTCCGCCTATGATTTCGACAGTTACACCAGCCTGCACGCGCACGCCGACGATTTGCTGCAAGTGATCAAGGCGGTCGGCGATGGCCCGGTGATCTGCATCGGCCACTCCGTCAGTTCCATGACAGCCTTGCTGGCTTCGATCGCCGAACCGCGGTATTTTGCCGCGCAGATCATGCTGGCGCCGTCGCCCTGTTATGTCGACGATCCCGACGCAGGCTATTACGGCGGCTTTTCGCGCGCCGATATCGACGACCTGTTGGGCGCGATGGACAGCAACTACCTGGGCTGGGCCAGCACCATGGCGCCGGTCATCATGGGCACGCCAGGCCAGCCCGCGCTGGGCCAGGAACTGGCGCACAGCTTTTGCCGTACCGACCCGACCATCGCCCTGCATTTTGCGCGCACCACCTTCTTGTCCGACCACCGCGCCGACCTGCCGCGCAACACCACGCCGGCCCTGATCGTGCAATGCGATGACGACTTCATCGCGCCGATGCCGGTCGGCGACTACCTGCGCGCCAACCTGCCGCACAGCACCTTGCAGGTGATCGAGAACATGGGCCATTGCCCGCACATGAGCGCGCCGCAAGCCTGCCATGCGCCGATCCGCGCCTTTCTCGACGGCCTGCATCTCTGAAGCGGCGCCGTAACGTGACGTTCCTGCCTGACGCCGAGACCCTGTTCCAGCACGCCGCCTGCGGCTTGCTGCTGTGCGCCGACGACGGCACTATTCTCAAGGCGAACGCCACCTTCTGCGGCTGGCTCGGCTATGCCGAACACGAACTGGTCAGCAAGAAAAAACTGCAGGACCTCTTGAGCATCGGCGGGCGCGTGTTCCACCAGACCCACTGGCGCCCGCTGATGCAGATGCAGGGAAGCGTGGCCGAAGTGCTGCTCGACGTGCGCCAGCGCCAGGGCGACAAGCTGCCGATGCTGTTCAATGCCGTGCGGCGCGACCATGGCGGCGTGCGCTATGACGAAATCGCCGTGTTTGTCGCCACCGACCGCCGCAAGTACGAGCAGCATCTGCAACTGGCGCGCAGCGACGCCAGCGCCCTCAATGCCCGGCTGGCGCAAGCCGACCGGCGCAAGGACGAATTCCTGGCCACGCTGGCGCATGAGTTGCGCAATCCGCTGGCGCCCATGCGCAATGTGCTGGAAGTGCTGAACCTGGCGCAGCTCGACGACCCGCAGCTGCGCTGGGCGCGCGATGTGCTGGGGCGCCAGGTCAGCCACATGACCCACCTGGTCGACGACCTGATGGAAGTGTCGCGCATCACCCAGGGCCGCATGGAATTGCGCCGCCAGAGCGTGGAACTGGCGCCGGTGCTGGACATGGCGCTGCACAGCGTGGCCAGCCTGGCGGACAAGGCTGGCCATACGGTGCAGGTGGAGCAGCCCGACGAACCCATCTGGCTCGACGCCGACCCCACGCGGCTGTCGCAGATGATCGCCAACCTGCTGACCAATGCCGTCAAGTACACGCCGGCCCGGGGCCATATCTGGCTCGGCGTCGCGCGCAGTGCCGGCGAAGTCGTGATTACCGTGCGCGATTCCGGCATTGGCATCGCGCCCGAGCACCTGCTGACGGTGTTCGACATGTTTTCGCAGCTGGAACCGGCCCTGTCGCGCGCCCAGGGCGGGCTCGGCATCGGCCTGTCGCTGGTGCGTGGCCTTGCCCAGCTGCATGGCGGCAGCGTGAGCGCGCGCAGCGCCGGCGTGGGGCAGGGCAGCACATTCGAACTGCGCCTGCCGCTGCCGGCCGCGCCGCCGGTCGCCGCCGAACCGCCGGTCAGCCGCCAGTTGCAGGCAGGCACGCGGGTTGGCAAGGTACTCGTGATCGACGACAATGCGGACGCGGCCGACACGCTGGCGATGGCGCTCGAGATCCTCGGCTACGAAGTGGGCACGGTCTATGATGGCCCGTCCGGCATCACCCTGGCCGCCGCCTTCGCGCCCGATGTGGTGCTGCTCGATATCGGCCTGCCGCAGATGAACGGCTACGAGGTGGCGCGCCATCTGCGCGGCCAGCCTTGCGGCCGTGACGCCATTCTGGTGGCGGTGACCGGGTGGGGCCAGGACAAGGACCGCCAGCTGGCCTCGGACGCGGGCTTCGACCTGCACCTGACCAAGCCGGTCGACTTTGTCGAGCTCGATGCGGTATTGCAAAAGATGCTGGCCGCGAGGCCGGCCTGAATCACCTTTCAAGAATATGTCGACAGAAAAAACGCATTTGCAGCAACGCTTGCCACCGCGCAGTGCCATTCCCTCCACCCCCGAAGCAATGCTGGCCAAAAAGCAGGCGCGCGAACAGAAAGACGCGCAGGTGCGTGGCGTGCCGTCCATCGACGCCATGCGCGAGGCCATCAAGCGCGCCGCGCGCACCTTGCCGGCGATTACCGACGTGCCGCGCGTTGGCCCGCTGGACGCCGCCCGTTTCCGCGCGCTGGCCGCGCAAGGCCTGCCGTTCCTGATGACGGGCGTGGTGAAACGCTGGCCTTTGTGCCAGCTGACGCCGCAAACCCTGCGCGAACGCTACAGCCATTTGCCGGTGCGCGCGCGCGTGGGCGACTATATCAATACCGCGTTCGCGCCCGACCGGGCGATGCAGGACATGTCGATGCTGGACTACCTGGACCTGGTGGCGCAGGGTAGCCATGACTTGCCGCCCTACCTGGGCAACCTGGAATTGCGCGAACTGAACAGCCTGTGCCACTGGCCCGCGTATTTCGACAAGATCGGCCCGCCGCGCTACTGGCTGGGGCCGGCCGGCACCGTCACGCCGCTGCACTGCGACTATGACGACAATCTGTTCGCACAGATCTGGGGCAGCAAGCGCATCATTTTGTCGCCGCCGCATCATGACGAATTCCTGTATCCGCGCGAAGCGAACGCGATTTTGTTCGGCTCGCCGTTCGATCCCGAAGCGCCCGACTACGAACGCTTTCCGCTGGCGCGCCAAGCAAGCATGATCGAATGCCTGGTCGAAGCGGGCGACATGCTGTACGTGCCGGCCGGCTGGTACCACCAGGTCAGGTCGCTGGCGTTTTCGCTGTCGTCGAACCGCTGGGCCAGGGCCGTGCCGTTTGCCTTGCGCGGCGACGCCGGGTTCGACATCGGTTAGACTGGCTGTTCGCCATTTTCCGGGAGCACTCAACGATGCCGCGTCGTCTTACCACCCTGGCCAGCCTGCTGCTGGCCGCCGCCTTCTCGCCGGCCCATGCCGCCGCCACCTACGGGCCGGAGCTGCAGGGTTTCAGCTATCCGCACCCTGTCCAGTACTACAAGTTTGTCTCGCAGGGCGAGCAGTTGCAGATGGCCTATATGGACGTGGCGCCGACCGGAAAGGCCAATGGCAAGACGGCCGTGCTGATGCACGGCAAGAATTTTTGCGGCGCCACCTGGGACAGCCAGATCACGGCCTTGCGCGACGCCGGCTACCGCGTGATCGCGCCGGACCAGATCGGCTTTTGCGCGTCCAGCAAGCCGGCCCACTATCAATACACTTTCCAGCAGCTGGCGGCCAATACGGCCGGGCTGCTGAAACAGGCGGGCGTGACGCGCGCCGTGCTGGTGGCCCATTCGACGGGCGGCATGCTGGCCACGCGCTACGCACTGATGTACCCGCAGGCCGTGTCGCAGCTGGTGATGGTCAACCCGATCGGGCTGGAAGACTGGAAGGCGCTGGGCGTGCCGTACCGCACGGTCGACCAGTGGAACGAGCGCGAACTCAAACTGACGGCCGACAGCGTGCGTTCCTATGAAAAAGCGACCTATTACGGCGGGCGCTGGAAACCGGAATACGAACGCTGGGTCGACATGCTGGCCGGCCTGAACCAGGGACCGGGCAAGCAGCTGGTGGCCTGGAATTCGGCGCTGATCTACGACATGATCTTCACCCAGCCGGTGATTTACGAGTTTCCGAAATTGACGGTGCCCACCGTGCTGATGATCGGCGACGCCGACACCACCGCGATTGGCAGCGATATCGCCCCGCCCGAGGTCAAGGCAAAACTGGGCAAGTATGCGGTACTGGGCAAGGATGCCGCCGCCCTGATTCCCAGCAGCCGATTGATCGTGTTCCCGGGCATGGGCCATGCGCCGCAGATGGAAGAGCCGCAGGAGTTCAATCGGCAGTTGGTGGAGGCGATGGAGAGTGTCGCGCCGTAAATGATGCGTCGGTGGGACCAGGCTGAAGGCCGTAATCCGACAGCATTGCTGGCGCCACGGGTGGTGTCGGATTACGCGCAAGCGCTAATCCGACCTACGCCAAACCGTTGAAACGCGTAGGTCGGATTAGCGGGGCCGCAGGCCCAACGTAATCCGACAACATTGTTGACGCCACATGTTGTGCCTGAAACTGTTCAAGCCGGCTGCACGCCCGCCAGGTTGCGGCTGCGGTTTTCCACCATCACCGAAATGCCCAGCACCACGATGCCGCCGCAAGCCAGCAAGGCGCCGACCCAGCCGGTCGACTGCAGGCCCGCACCCATGGCGATCGCGATGCCGCCGGCCCAGGCGCCCAGGGCATTGGCGATATTGAAGGCCGAGTGGTTCAGGGCGGCGGCCACGGTCTGTGCGTCGCCGGCCACGTCCATCAGGCGGGTCTGTACGGCTGGCGCGACGGCGATGCCGGCGCCGATGGCGAACAGGTTGATCGCCGTCAGCCAGACATTGGTGGTGGTGTAGCTGAAGGCGATCAGGGCCACCACGTTCCACACCAGCACGCCGAAGATGGTCCATAGGCGCGAGCGGTCGGCCAGCCAGCCGCCGACCATGTTACCGACCGTCATGCCGATGCCGATCACGGCCAGCAGGATCGAGATCACCAGTGGCGACACCTTGGTGATTTCCGTCAGGGTTGGAGTAATGAAGGTGTAGACGGCGAACATGCCGCCGAAACCGATCGCCACCATCAGCAGGGTCAGCCACACTTGCAGGCGGCGGAAGACGCCCAGTTCACGGCGCGGGCTCGAATCGCCGGCCGCCACTTTCGGCACGAAAATGCGCATCATCAGCATGGTCAGCAGGCCCAGCGCGGCGACCAGCAAAAAGGCCGGGCGCCAGCCCATGGTCTGGCCGATATAGGTGGCCAGCGGCACGCCGAAGATATTGGCCACCGTCAGGCCCATCAGCACACGGGCGACGGCCTGGCCGCGCCGGTCCGGTTCGGCCATGGCCGCGGCCACCAGCGCCGCCACGCCGAAGAAGGCGCCGTGCGGGATGCCGGCCACGAAGCGGGCCACCACCAGCAAGCCGTAGTTGGGTGCGATCGCGCTCAGCAAGTTGCCGCCAGCGAACATCAGCATCAAGCAGATCAGCATCAGCCGGCGCGGCATGCGCGCGAGGAAGATCGTGATCAGCGGCGCGCCGACCACCACGCCCAGCGCATAGGCGCTGATCATATGACTCATTTCCGGCAGGGTGGTGCCCAGGTCATTCGCCACCACGGGCAGGATGCTCATGGAGGCGAATTCGCCGGTGCCGATCGCCAGGCCGCCGATGGCCAGGGCCAGGTCGGCATAGCCAGCGCCAAAAGGCGCATTAACGCGCGGTATGAATGAGTCTGCGGAAGCGTGCATGTTCTAAGGTTCGGTAAGGGGTGGAGACGGGAGGGAGTGGCGCGCCCGGGTTCTGGCTGCCACAAGCGTTATTGTATTGGATACGGGCCGGCTCTGCAGGCGGCGGTATAAAAATGCTGCGCCGCACACAACAGCTGGCCGGTATCAATACGGCGCCCGCCTGAAGCAGACCGGCGTGGTATTGAGTTGTTTGACAAGTTTGTTGTCATAAAGTCTGCTGCGGTGCAAACAGAGCCGTCACTTTTGTCAGCCAGGCAGTGGCGCGTTGGCGGCCACCAGTTGCTCGGCGCGCATCTCCTGCCAGAAGGCAGCGGGGATCACGCTGTTCAGTGCCGCCATGTCTTCGGCCAGGCGGCCAGGGCGGCTGGCGCCGGGAATCACGGCGGCCACGGCCGGGTTGGCCAGCGAGAATTGCAGGGCGGCGGCCTTGACGCTGACGCCATGGCGCGCGGCGATCGCCTTGATGCGTTCGACCTTGGCGATGATGTCGGGCGAGGCCTGCTGGTATTCGAAATGGCTGCCGCCGGCCAGGATGCCCGAGCTGTAGGGGCCGCCGACGACGATGTCGACGTTCTGCAGTGCCGCCTCCGGCATCAATCGCTGCAGAGCACGTTCATGGTCGAGCAGGGTGTAGCGGCCGGCCAGCAGGAAGCCGTCGGGCTGGGCTTCGGCCAGGCCCAGGGTCAGTTCCAGCGGTTCCACTTTGTTCACGCCGATGCCCCAGGCCTTGATCACCCCTTCTTCGCGCAGGCGGGTCAGCACGCGGAAGGCGCCGGTGCGGGCGATTTCGAATTGCGCCAGCCAGTTGTCGCCATGGAAGTCCTGGGCAATATCGTGCACCCAGACGATGTCGAGCCGGTCCGTATCGAGGCGTTTCAGACTGTCTTCGATCGAGCGCAGGGTGGCGTCGGCCGAATAGTCATCGACGATCTTGTTCGGGCGGCCGAATTCGAACAGCCCGCCTTTTTCGCCGAGTTCGCGGCTGGCCGGGTCTTCCACTTCGTCCAGGATCAATCGGCCGACCTTGGTGCTCAGCACATAGTCGTCGCGGCGGTGTTTTTTCAGGGCCGCGCCCAGGCGCAGTTCGGCCAGGCCGGCGCCATAGAACGGGGCGGTATCGAAGTAGCGGATGCCGCTGTCCCAAGCCGCGTCGACGGTAGCCAGCGCTTCGTCTTCGGGAATATTGCGGAACATATTGCCCAGCGGTGCAGTGCCAAAGCCCAGTTTGCCAGTCAGCAGGTGTTTGATGCTCATGATGTTTTCCTTGAAGGTGTTGGGTAGTGCAATCAGAATAGCTGGACAAGTTAAGCCCGTCCAAGACATAATTTGCGTAACTTAAGTCTTTGAAGGTCTGACATGCTTGACATCCGCCAGTTGCAATACTTCGTCGCCGTGGCCGAGGAAGAACACGTGGGGCGCGCCGCCGAGCGTTTGCATATTTCGCAGTCTCCGCTGAGCCGGCAGATCGCGCAACTGGAAGACAAACTGGGCTTGACCCTGTTCGAACGCAATGCCCAGCGCATCCGCCTGACGCGCGATGGCCGCACGTTCCTGGCCGAAACCCAGGCGTTCCTGACGCATGGCAACCGGCTCGAAGCGCTGGCCAGGCGGCTCGGCAGGGGCGACGAAGGCGGCCTGTGCATCGGCTATATCGAGAACGCCATGCATTCGGGCGTGCTGCCGGACGGCTTGCGGGCGCTGCGCCTGAGCCGGCCCGCCGTCCATGTCGCGCTCTACAATATGCATTCGGCGGAACAGGTGGAAGGCTTGCGCCAGCGCAGCCTCGATATCGCGCTGCTGTGCGAGCCGCCGCTGCCGGGCGACCCCGATCTCGATTGCGCACAAGTGCTGAGCGACCCGATGCTGTTGGCCATGCCGGAAACGCATGCGCTGGCGAGCAAGGAAACCCTGACGCCGGAAGACCTGGCGGGCCAGGAATGGATCGCCGTGCTGCACAAGGAAAGCGCGCTGAAACACGATCATTTCGTGGCCGCCTGCGCCCGCGCCGGTTTTACGCCCGATATCCGCATGGAAGCGACCGAACCCTTGACGGCCCTGGGGCTGGTGGCGGCGGGGCTGGGCATGGCCATGATCCAGCACAGCCTGCGCCAGCATGCGCCGGCGGGCGTGGTGCTGCGCGGCTTGCCGTGGTTTAACTATCGCACACCGCTGTGGGCCGCCTGGCACAAGGTCAACCTGCGTCCGTTGGTGGGCATCTTTCGTGCAACCTTGCTGGCGCAAGCCGGCGTCGACAGTGCGGCGGCCGAGGCCTGAACCGCCGTATGTCGATCTCAGCGGTTTTTTAAAATCACGCCGCTCATGTAGTCATTGAGATCGCGAAAATCCTTCACCTTCCAGGCGTAGGGCGCAATCTTGACGCCATTCTCTTTCAGCGTTCGTGGTATCAGGTCGCCATTCGGACGCAGTATCACCGACGAGACGATCACGCCCGGATAATCCTGCAGCCGTTTTTTGAAAGCGGATGTCGTCAGGTCGGGTGTGCGGGGAGTGCTTTTAGTCGCCAGGGGTCCCGTTCCCCTGATATCGGCGCCGTGGCATACGGCACATCGCTGTACATACAGATTTTTGCCGTTGAGATTCTCCGCGAACGATGGCGATGCGTTAATGAGCGATAAGATTCCCAGCGTGGCGATCAATACTGTTTTCATTGTTGTTAATTTCTGAATGCATTTCAATGGCCGCCATCCTACTTCCGGGCGCCCTGGCTTGCAAGAGCGGACTCATTGCCCAGCCGGCCCAAGGAATTGCGTCGGCGTCATGGCCGTGACCTGCCGGAAGGCGCTTGAAAACGCGGCCGTGCTGGAGAATCCGAACTCGGTGGATACGCGGGCGATCGGCGTGCCCCTGGCCAGGCTGTCCATCGCCTGCACGATGCGCGCCCGTTGCCGCCAGGCCTTGAAGGTCAGCCCGGTTTCTTTCGGGAACAGCCGGCTGACGCTGCGGACCGAGGTTGCCGCGCGAGCGCTCAGTTCATACAGGCCCAGCAATTGTTGCCGGTCGGTGAGCACAACCTCGGCCATGCGCCGCCCGACCGCGCTCGCCGGCAGCGGCAGGAACGTCGGCGCATGGGCCGTTTCGGTCAGCTCGTGCAACATCAATTTGACGATCAGCTCGGCTTTTGCCATGCCGATACCGTCCGCCATCGCCGCCGTGAGCAGGGAGCGCAGCAGCGGCGTGACGCGCAGCGCGAACGGCCGGTCGACGGCGATCGGGGGCGCCCACGCGCCGACCATCGCCGGCTGCCACTGCACCATCCACAATCGGGCATCGGACAGTACCTCCAGCCTGTGCGAGGTGCCCGCGGGTATCCAGACGGCCAGCTGCGAGGGCACCAGCCAGCGCCCTTCAGGCGTATGAATCTGCACCATGCCTGCGGCGGCATAGATCAGTTGCGCCTCGTCGTGGGCGTGCATGGGCAAACCCATGCCGCGCCGCTTGCTGCCGCGATGGATGGTGAAAGCGGGTTCCTGCATGGATTGGCCTTTGTGCGATGTGAGCAGGCGTTACATCGTGTAGCGCCTGGTCTACCATTGTCTTGTATCACCAAAACAAGTCAAGGATAAACATGAAAGCAATCATCATCAACGAATACGGCGACAACCACGTGGTGCAACTGGTGGACGCGGTTCGCCCCGAACCCAAGGCTGGGCAATTGCTGGTCAAGGTGCATGCGGCCGGCGTGAATCCGCTCGACTGGAAGATCCGCGATGGCGCGGGTCAGCGCATGGGCATGACCCTGCCGATCGGCCTGGGCAGCGAGATGGCCGGCACCGTCGAACAGCTGGGCGAGGGCGTCGGCGATTTGAAAGTGGGCGATGCCGTGTTTGGCATTATCCGCTCGGGCGGTTTTGCCGAGTATGCCATTGCCAGGGCCGGCGAGATGGCGCTCAAACCGCCCAACCTGGACTTCATCGAGGCGGCGGCCGTGCCGCTGGGCGCCCTGACGGCATGGCAGGCGATGTTCGGACTGGCCGGCTTGAAGCCTGGACAGCGCCTGTTCATCACCAACGCTTCGGGGGGAGTCGGCGCGCTGGCGGTGCAAATCGCCAAATCGATCGGCGCGCATGTCACGGCCATGGCATCGAGCGCGAACGAAGCGTATGTGCGCGGCCTGGGCGCCGACGCATTCGTCGGTCACGACCGGCAGCTGTTCGAGGACGTCGTGCGCGAGATGGATGTGGTGTTCGACACGGTCGGCGGCGACATTTTCCAGCGCGCCTTTGCGAGCCTAAAAAAGGGTGGTTTCATGGTGACGGCGGTCGCGTTTCCCCAGGATGAGGCGCGGCAGCATGGCGTCGGCGTGGCGCGCGTGTTGTGCAAGGCCGACGCCGCGCAGCTGGCGGCCATCCGCATGCTGGTGGAAGCGGGCCAGCTCAAGGCGAAAGTGGGCGCGGTACTGCCGCTTGGCCATATCCGCGAAGCGCTGGCGCTGGTGCGGGCGGGGAGTACGCGTGGCAAGGTGGTGCTGCAAATCGCCTGAGCTGCAGGCCTGGCCGCCAGCTCAGATCGTCGTGCGGTGCCGCAAGTACATTGGCATCCACCACCACATGGCCATGATCAGCGTGCCGATGATGGCGCAGGCGACGATGCCGGCCACCTGGCCGAACACTTCCGAGATGACCAGGTTGGTACCCAGGGTAAATGCGAAGGCCAGCGACAGGGCGCCGGCCATCATGATGCGGTCGGCCACGCGCTTGAAGCGCTCGCGGTCGTTCAGTGGCCGCATGATGCGGTGCTGGATGGCGGGCGCGCTCAGCAGCACCAGGCTGGTCATGGACAGGAAGAAGGTGGCCAGGAAGACGATTTTTTCCGCCTGCACGATTTTCGCAAAGCCGCCGTTGAATGGCAGGATGATCAGAAAGGCCGTGAGCATCTGCGCGCCGGGCAGCAGGATGCGCAGCTCGCTGAGCAGGTCGGACAGGTCGCCGCTGTCGCTCGCGTCCTGCTGTTCCTTCTGGTCCCGCTCGGTATCGATATTGTTGACCATGTTGCGACTATCCCGCTTGCTGTAAAAATGCCAGTCTAGGCCGGATCGCCGGCCCCGACTGTGGGCGTGCGCACATTCAGAACCATTGCCGCCAGCGCTGCGGCGTGCGCAAGGCGAATTCGCGCAGGCGCTGCAAGGGATTCGAGACCATCGCCTGCGCGCTCTGGCTGGCGTCGTGGCCGCAGTTGCCGCAGTAATGGCGCCGGTGCGCTTCCTGCGCGAAGTCGCCCAGGTCCAGGTGCGGATGGCCGCAGCGGCCACAGTCGCTGCAACCCAGCGGTGCACCTTGTTGTAGCGCCTGCACGTAGGCCAGCGCGGCCGGTGGCGTGATATTGATCTGCACCACAGACGGATGAAACAGGCCCGGCAAGGCACGGCAGTCGATCGCCAGCGCCATCGCGGTGCGTACCAGCAGGGCGCCGCCATCGTCGGACCTGGCCTGCAAGTGCAGCAGGCGATCGTCGCCCAGGCTCAGGCTGCTGGCGTGATGGCGGGCCGGATCGAACACTTCCGGGTACAGCAGATAGCCCATCGGGCTGTCATGCAGCTTGCATTGCCGCCGGCCGGACGCCTCCAGCTGCGCCAGGTCGGCGTTCACGCCCCAGTAGCACTGGTGGGTGCGGCACCACTGGCGTGGCGCGCCGTTGCGAAATTTGCCGGCGTCGACCAGCTCGCATTGCACGATGGCATCGCTTCCCGCACCGGCCTTGAAGTGCCCGGTGATGCTTTGCGTGGTGACGGCGATATGCCCCACCGTTGCTTGCAGGGGCCAGCTGATGCCGGGCAGGGTCAGGGGAGGCATCGCCATCAGCGTGCTTCCTTGGGGAGATTGAGCGGGGCCGGGAAAAAGGCGCCCGCCTGCCAGCGGCGATCAGCCCTGCGTTCCAGCAAGAGAAAGTCGGCGACGGTAGCGGCCATGGCGCATCCCCCAATGAAGTCGTGGCGAAAAAGGCCATCATAGTATTTTTTCAAGGGGTGTGGCGCACGGGCACGAGGAAAGGCGCCGCCGGACGCAGTACAATCATGCGGGGCAGGGACGTTCCCTGCCGCGCACATGGCTGACATAGGGAGAAAATCATGGGTTTGTTTGATCAACTGGCAGGACAGGCCATCGATATGCTGGGGAACAAGGGAGACGTGGCGGGCGCGGCGGCAGGAGGCCAGTCGGGCTTGCTGGCCAGCGTGATGGACTTGATCAACCAGCATGGCGGCTTGGCGGGCCTGCTGCAGAAATTCCAGGAAAGCGGCTTGCAGGACCAGGTGGCCAGCTGGATCGGCACGGGTGCGAACGCGTCGGTGTCGGGCGAGCAGGTGCAAGGGGCGCTCGGTGCGGACACCATCAGCCAGATCGCCGCGAAACTGGGCCTGCCGCAGGATGCGGCCTCGGGCGGCCTGGCGGCGCTGCTGCCGCAACTGATCGATCATCTGACGCCGAACGGCCAGGTGCCGGAAGGCAATGACCTGATGGCGCAGGGCTTGAATTTGCTGAAGGGCAAGTTTTTCGGACAATAATCAGGCGGCCCGCAGGCCCAGCTGCTGGCCCGGATAGCCGGGCTCGCCGCTAAGGCGGGCCGTGCTGCCTTCGATCAGGCAGGAAACATACTGCCGCCGTTCCGCCGCGCCGGGCCGCCGTTCCATCAACTGCAGCAGCATGGCGACGGCATCGGCGGCCATTTTTTGCGTCGGCTGGCGCAGGGTGGTGACGTCATAGCTGAGCCAGCCCGACGCCTCCAGCGCGTCGAAGCCGGCCACCGACATGTTCAACGGCACTTGTATGCCCAGCAAATGGCGTGCCGTGTCGAGGCAGCCGATGGCCATGATGTCGTTGCCGCAGATAACCGCGTCCGGCACCCGGCCCAGGCGGTCGATAATCTTGCGCAAGCCCTGGCCGCCGCTGGCGTAATCATAATTGCCGCTGACCACCACCGGCAACGGCAGGCCCAGTTCCAGCAAGCGCTCGACCATGCCGGACTTGCGTTCCTGGGCCGTGGTCGAGTCGCCGGGGCCGTCGATCATGGCGAACTGGCGGTGGCCGGCCTCGGCCAGGCGCGACACCAGCAGGCGCGCCGCCTCGGCCTGGTCGCACAGCACGGCATGCACGGCATGGCCGCGCGGGCAGCGGTTGTACAGCACCAGCGGCACTTCGCGCCGCGCGAATTCGGCCAATTGCTCGTCAGACAGCCAGGCCGCCACGATGGCGCCATCGACCTGGTATTGCCAGACATCGCACAAGACCTTGCCGACGTCGGCCTCGCGTTCCAGTGTAAACAGCAGCAAGCGCTTGCCCTGGCGCGCGATCTGCTCGCTCAGGTCGGACAGTACTTGAGGGTAATACAGATTGGCCAGGTTGGAGACGATCACGGCCACCAGGTTGGAGCGGCGCGTCGACAGGCTGCGCGCGGCCGCGTTCGGAATATAGTCGAGCGCGGTGGCCGCCTGCATCACCTTGGCGTGGGTGGTGGGCGAGACGCTGGCGCCCGGCTTGAAGCTGCGCGACACGGCCGATTGCGAGACGCCGGCCAGCAGCGCCACGTCATAGGAGGTGACCCGGCGCGCGGCGCCATCGACGGGGCCGCTGCCGGCCCGGCTTTCAACTGCAGTCTGTTTTCGCATGGGATCCTGGCTCGCCACCTGTCTCGGGTAGTCTTGCGGTCCTGGCCGCGCCAAGTGCGGGGCGGCCGGGTCGGACGGTGAGCATAGCGCAGAAGATTGCTTCTTGGCAAGACTGTTTCTTTTGTATACGGCAAAATTATTTTGCTGGCAAGAACCCTTGCCGGCGCCAGCTATTGCGCCGTATCGCAGGGCCCCGTGCCGTAGGGACTGGTCTGTCCCGGTGGCGGCACGCGGCGTGCGCTGAAATCCGTGGCCAGGGTGGGCAAGGTCAGCTCCGTGGTGGACGCCGCCTCCGTGCCGGCCACGCTGCCGCGCACGCTCAGGGCCAGTTGCACCCAGGAGCCGTAGTTGCGCGGATAGCTGATGGTGAGCGTGGCCAGGCCCAGCGCATCGGTCTGGCCGCTGGCCGTGACCGTCAAGGGGATGCCGGGGTCCAGCACGCCGTTGCCGTTGAGGTCGTAGGCCGCATCGAAGATGCCGTTGCGCAGCACGTCTTCATTGGCGCAGCTGTAGCGGGGCAGCGCCAGGCGCCAGGCGCCCGTGTCGGGGAACTCCTGCTTGTCCGCCTCCCACACATAATAGCCCTTGCCGTAACGGCTGGGCCAGCCGGCCGCCGTGATGGCCACGCCCGGCACGGCATTGCCGGCGCTGTCGGAAACAAACACGGCGATGTCCTTCTGCAGTACGCTGGCGGAATATTCGCGCACGTTGTTGCCGGTGCCAAACTTGATCGACAAGGCTTTCCTGGCCACCGTCAGGCGCACTTGCGCCGTCGCGGCGGCCTGGGTCGCGCCGGCGATGCTGGCCTGGATCAGCACGCCATCGCGCCCGCTGTCGGCCGGGCCGGCCACATACACGGTGCTTGCCAGGCCGTTTGATCCCGTCAAGATATGCCCCGCCTGGCGCAGGTAGCCGCCGCTGGGGTCGCTCAAAATGCTAAACACCACCGGCGCATGCTTGACCAGGTTATTCGCGGCGCCGTCGCGCACCACGGCGCTGAGGGTGGCGACATTGTCGCTGGCACCAGCCGCGTTCGCGCCCAGCACGGCGGGGTCGGCCTGCACGCCGAGCTTGCTGGCCGCGCTCAGCAAGGCGACGAATTCCAGCCGCGTTTGCGCAGTGGGTCCGCCGGCCACCGTCGCCGTGATGGTGGCCACGCCGGCATTGGCCGACTGCACATAGCTGCGCGGCAAGTTGCCATTGGTAAATGTCAGGCTGGACGGCAAGGCGACGCCGCAGGCGCTGTCGGCATATAAAGTGCCGCGCGAGGTCGACAGGCTGGCGCTGCCGGTCCGCGCCACGTCGTTGGACTCGTAGCGCACATCGATGGCCTCGCAGGCCATCGCCGGCACTTCCTGCAATATTTCCCCGCCGCCGGCATCCATGCCCACGGCGGGCGTCAGGCGCAGCTCGCCGCCGGCCACCGTGTAGGCGTGCGAGACGGTGGCGCCGAGGGCGCTGGCCGACACCGCGTTATTGCCCAAAGCGCCAGCGGCCAGGCGCAGCAGCAGCTGGCCTTGCGCATTGCTGAGCGCTGCCGCGCCATCCTTGACCGCCAGGCCGGCCGCGCCATTGCCCGCATAGCTGATGGTGGCGCCGCTGACGGGCTGGCGCGCCGAGTCGCGCACCGTCACCGTGAAGTCCGCTTGCTGGCCCAGGGTCAGCAGGCTGGGGCCGGCCAGCTCCACCGTGCTGCCCGTCACCGCCACCGTGCCGCTGCCGGCCTGGCTGCCGACCGTGGCCGTGACCTTGATGCTGCGATTGTTCTTGTCGCCGCCGGTGCCCAGCACGGCACGCGCCTGGCCGTTCTTGTCGGTGACGGCGTCGACACTGCCCAGGATGCCGGAGTCGGCGGCAAACGCGATCTTGGCGCCCGGCAGAGCCAGATTGGCGGCGTCCTTCACCAGCGCGGTAACGCTCACTTCGCTGCCGGCCACGCCGCTCGATGCCAGTTCGGCGCCGGAAAACACCAGCCGCACGGAACTGGCCAGGCTGGCCGGGTCGCTGGGGGTCACGGGCGTGGTAACTGGCGGTATCACCGGATCGGGCAGGGTGCCGCCGCAGCCCGCCGTGCTTTGCAAGGTGCAGCCGCTGGCGGGCTGGGTGTCGGCGGCGCCTCCGCCGCAAGCGCCCAGCAGTATCAAGATGGATAGTGGCAAGGCGCTTCGGATCAATCGGCTAGTGGTCACGGCGGTCTCCAGGAACGGTCTAGTTGCTCGAAGTCAATTTCCTAAGAGTAGCTTTTGCCCGTGCTTGCCTCTTGATGCAAAGCAAGCTTGCCCCGCAAGCGGGCAGCCACGCTTATTTTTCTGGTGAAAGAGACTGCTTTCTGGTAGCATGACGCCCCTTTATTCAGGGAAGGGTCGACATGGCCAATGCTTGCGGCGTCGATTTCGGTACGTCAAATTCCACGGTAGGCTGGGCGCGTCCCGGGCAGAGCACCATGCTCGGCCTGGAAGACGGCAAGACCACGCTGCCGTCGGTGGTGTTCTTCAATGCGGAAGACGAAGAAGTGAGCTTTGGCCGCGCCGCCCTGGCCGGCTACCTGGCCGGCTACGAAGGCCGCTTGATGCGCTCGCTGAAAAGCCTGCTAGGCACCAGCCTGATCGATGGCCAGACGGAAGTGGGCGGCCGCGCGATTCCGTTCCGCCTGCTGTTGTCGCAATTTATCGGCGAAGTCAAGAAACGCGCCGAGCAGTCGGCCGGCCGCGAATTTACCTCGGCCGTGTTTGGACGCCCCGTCTTCTTTATTGATGACAACGCCCAGGCCGACCAGCTGGCCCAGGACACCCTGGCCGAAGTGGCGCGCTCGGTCGGCTTCAAGGACGTGGCCTTCCAGTTCGAGCCGATCGCCGCCGCGTTCGATTACGAGTCGCAAATCGATCGTGAAGAGCTGGTGCTGATCGCCGACATCGGCGGCGGGACCTCGGACTTCTCGCTGGTGCGCCTGTCGCCCGAACGCGCCAAAAAGGCCGAGCGCCGTGACGATATCCTGGCCACCGGCGGCGTGCATATCGGCGGTACCGACTTCGATAAATACCTGAGCCTGTCGTCGGTAATGCCGCTGCTGGGCTATGGCAGCCGTTTGAACAACAATAGCGAAGTGCCATCCAGCTATTATTTCAACCTGGCCACATGGCATACCATCAACCTGGCCTACACCAAGAAGATCTGGGTGCAGCTGGCCGATGTGTGCCGCGATGCGCGCGAGCAAGATAAAGTAAAACGCCTGCAAAAGCTGATCGACGAGCGCGCCGGCCACTGGCTGGCGATGAAGGTCGAGGAAGGCAAGATCGCCCTGTCCGACGCGCAGGAAGTGCAGCTGGAGCTGGATCGCCTGTCGCCGGCGCAAAGCCTGCTGCTCAAGCGCGCCCAGTTCGACGAAGCCATCGGCCACCTGTGCGGCAGCGTGGAAGACACCGTGCTGCGTTTGCTGCGCGACGCGGGCGTGGCGCCGGAAGCGGTCGATACCGTGTTCTTCACGGGCGGCTCGAGCGGCGTGCGCCTGCTGCGCGAAAAAATCGCGGCCCTGGTGCCGTCGGCGCGCAAGGTGGAAGGCGATCTGTTCGGCAGTATTGGTGCCGGACTCGCGCTCGACGCGGTGCGCAAGTTCGGCTAATAAAATGCCCATGGCGGCGTTGCCGCGTCTTGCCGTACTATCGTACTGTCTGCGACGCGGCGCCTTGCCCTGAGCATTTTATTGATGTGCCCACTGCTGCACCTGAGAAAGCCCGCTACATGAATGTGTTTGAGCAACCGATCGTCATGATCGACTTTGAAACCACCGGTTTGTCGCCCGACATGGGCGACCGCATCACGGAAGTGGCGGCGCTGCGCATCGAGGGCGGGCGTATCACCGACCGCTTTGTGTCGCTGATCAACTGCAATGCACGCATTCCGTCGTTTATCACGGGCTTGACCGGGATTACCCAGGCGATGGTCGACAAGGCGCCGCCGGTGGCCGAGGTGGTGCCGCAGTTGCTGGACTTTATCGGCAGCGATGCCTTGTCGGCCCATAACGCCAGCTTCGATGAAAAATTCCTGCGCGCCGAAAGCGCCCGCCTGGACCTGGCACCAAAGCACCGCTCGCTGGTGTGTTCATTGAAACTGTCGCGCCGCGTGTTTCCAGGCCTGTCCAGCTACAAGCTGGGCCTGCTGTCCGGCCAGCTGGGCATCGCCTTCAAGAGCGCGGCCCACAGGGCCGAGTCCGATGCGGAAGTGGCCGCCCAGGTGCTGATCCATATCGGCCGCCATTTGCACAGCAATTACGGCATCGATGGCGTCGACGCCGAGCTGCTGGTGTCGCTGAACAAGCTGGCCGCCGCCAAGGTGCCGCAGTTTCTGCAGAAACATCCGCGCAAGCGTTAACTCAGCGCGCCGACCCTCGCAGCCCGCCTTCCAGGCGGGCTCGGCAATCGATATAATTTTATTATTGCCTTTGAGTTCGCTCAAGCCTGCCGGTTCCCCCGAATTTACAATTCACTGCATCAGCGATATTGCCGTTGCGGGCTGCCGTGCCTGGCCGCCTGGCGTGATGACAGGGCAATCGAGGGGGCGCACATGGACAAGCACCATACTGCCAGGGACAGCCACCAGGCCTATATCTGGTTCCGCACGGCGGCCGAGCAAGGCAATGCCTATGCGCAATTCAACCTGGGCTTGATGTATAAAAAAGGCGAGGGCGTCAGGCACGACGACGCGCGCGCCTTTATCTGGCTGCGCCTGGCCGCGCTGCAGGGGCTGGCGTTTGCGCAGAATCACCTGGGCGCCATGTATTACCACGGCCGCGGCGTGGCACAAAGCGACGAGGAGGCGGTGCAGTGGTTCCGCCGCGCGGCGGCGCAAGGCGACGCCTCGGCCCAGCAGAACCTGGGGCAGATGTACCGCAAGGGACGCGGCGTGCTGCAAAACGACGAGCTGGCGCTGGCCTGGTTCTACCGTGCGTCCGAGCAGGGCGTGGCCAGCGCCCAGTCGCTGCTGGGCGAGGCCTATGCGCGGGGGCTGGGCGCAAAACGCAACGATGCGCTGGCGCTGGCCTGGTTCCGCAAGGCCGCGCTGCAGGGCGACGCCCAGGCCCAGCTGAACCTGGGCCTGGTGTACAAGCGGGGCCAGGGCGTGATGCAAAGCGATACCCAGGCCGTGGCCTGGTTCCGCCAGGCGGCCGCGCAAGGCCTGGCCGTGGCGCAGCGCCAGCTGGGCGTGGCCTATGCCGAAGGCGTGGGCGTGGCGCTGGACCAGTTGCGCGCTTACGCCTGGCTGCTGCGGGCGGCCGAGCAGGACGATGCCGACGCCCAGTTCAACCTGGGCCTGATGCTGGCGCGCGGCCAGGGCGTTGACCAGGACGAGGCGCGCGCCGTGGCCTGGTACCGCCGTGCCGCCCGACAAGGCCACTGCTCGGCGCAATACAACCTGGGCGGCATGCTGGCCGGCGGGCGCGGCGTGGCGCGCAATGTGCGCGAGGCCGTCGAATGGTATCGCAAGGCGGCCGAGCAGGGCGCCGCCAACGCCCAGTTCAACCTGGGCGTGCTGTACGCCAACGGCGAGGGCGTGCCGCACGATCCGGCGCGCGCCGTGCGCTGGTACCGCAAGGCCGCCGACCAGGGCGACGCCAGCGCGCAAAACAACTTGGGCGTGATGTATGCGAACGGCCATGGCGTGCCGCAGGACGACGACATGGCCGTGCACTGGTATGCGCGCGCGGCCGAGCAGGGCCATGCGCTGGCCCAGTACAACCTGGGCGGCATGTACAACAGCGGGCGCGGCGTGCCGAAAGACCCCGTGCGTTCCTATATGTGGGTGGCGCTGGCGGCCGAGAGCGGCGACGCCACCGCCGGCGGGGCCGTCGCCGGCTATGCCCGCAAGCTGTCTACCGACGACCTGGGCCGGGCCCGCGCGCTGACCCGGCAATGGAAGCGCACGCGCGCTCCGGCGCCCGACTGAGCGGCGTGTTTTACCTCTCCCATGCCATACTCGTTCCTGGCAAAAATATGGAAGGGGCTGCGCCATGACCAGCGAGACCGGCGGCAACGCCGCACGCATCTGTACTTTCGTCACCGACACCGCCACCATGTGCGTGTTCGACGTGGCCGGCATGCGCCACAGATTGGCCGACGACGTCGACTGGTGGAGCATCCCCAGCGCCGAACTGGCGGAAGTCAATGCGGGCCATGTGGTGTTCCTGAACCTGGGCAGCGATGGCGCGTATGCCGTTGAGCTGGCCGATGATCTTGCTGATCCTCAGGTGAGCGTCAACCTGAAGGTGGAGTCGGGCCGCGTGTTCATTGGCGCGGCCGAGGAAGTGACGGCCGATGGCCTGGAGCCGGAAGCGGTGTTCGGCGGCATGTTCGTGCAGCTGGCGCCGGGCAACTACCGCGTGCTGGCGCGCCGCAAGGATGGCCGCATTGTCCTGGCCTTCCTGCCTGGCGACCGCGGCGACAATGGCTTTACCGGGCTGGTGCGGATTTAAGCGGCGTCCGGGCGCGGCGCCGCCGCTTGTCGCCGGTCCAGGAACAGGCTGTTGCCATGGATTTTCTTGGCTTGCCGCTTGGCTTCCGCCGCCTGCGTGGCGATCTGGTGGTGGGTGTAATACTGGTGCGCCGAGACCTTGATCACGCCCAGCGACAGGCTGATCAATGAATAAAACACTTTTTTCCCCTGCCGGTCTTCGCTGATATAGCCGCCGCGCTCGCAGTCGTCCACGCTGTAGAAGGCCAGGATGGCGGCCGCGAAGTCGTCCAGCATGGCCTGGCAGCGGGTCTCCCAGTCTTCGCTCTGGAACAGGATCATGAAATCGTCGCCGCCGATATGGCCGATGAAGTCGCGGTTGGCATCGCAATGGCTGCTGAGGATTTCACCGGTCAGCTGGATCACGTCGTCGCCCTTGCGGTAGCCGTACACGTCGTTGAAGGGCTTGAAATGGTCGAGGTCGCAATAGCAGACCCAGAAGCGGCTGCCGCTGTGCAGCAAACGGTCGATATGCTCGTTGATCGGCACATTGCCGGGCAATTGCGTGAGCGGATTGGCGTAGCGGGCCGCATTGATCTGCATCTGCGTGATTTCGCGCATCAGGTCGTGGCCCGTGCCCATGCCCATGTAGCGGCCGTGCTCGGTGATAATGAAACCGTTGTACAGATGATGGGCGTCCGACTGCGCCATGATGTAGCTCAGTTCCTGCAAGCTCGTTTCATGGTCGGCGATCAGGGGCTTGGCGTCCATGAACACGCTGCACGATTTCTTGCCATACAGTTCGCGCTGATACGGGCGGGCAAAATGGTCGATCATGTCGAAGCGGCTGATCAGGCCCAGCGGTACGCCGTCGTCCACCACGGGGATGATCATGAGCTTGGGTTCCTTCATGAAAATCTCGTACACCTCGTTGTTGTTCCTGGCCGTCGAGATCGATGACACGCGGTGCAGCAGCTTGCGGATGCTGGCGCCATTCTTTTCCAAACTGCTGCGCTGCGGATACACGGCCACGCCGTTGCGCCCCAGCGCCTGCACCACTTCGGCCGGCAGCGCGCGCGCCGGCATGGCGTTGGGCCGGCCCAGATGGTAGCCCTGGCCGAACGCCACGCCCAGGTCGCGCAAGACCAGCAATTCCGTCTGTGCCTCAATGCCCTCGGCGATCACCAGGGTGCCGGACTTTTCCGCGATCTCCTGGATCGAGCGCACGAACTGCAGTTTCACGGGGTCGTTATTGATGCCCTGGATAAAATGCATGTCGATCTTGACATATTCCGGCCGCAGCTCCGACCACAGGCGCAGGCTGGAAAAACCTTCGCCCAGGTCGTCGATGGCGATCTGGAAGCCCATGTTACGGTAATGCAGCACGGCTTCGCGCATCAGCTCGTAATCATAAGTGGGCTGGTTTTCCGTCAGTTCGATGATCACCCGTTCCGGGTTGATGCCGATCTGCTCGATGTATTCCAGGGTTTCACCGTGGCGCGCATTGCGCAGCAACAGGCATTCCGGGCTGACATTGAGAAACAGCTTGCCTGGCAGATTCAATTCCGCGAAGCGTTCCAGCACCACCTGCCGGCACAGATGCTCGACCTCCAGGGTCAGGCCGCAGGCGCGCGCCACCTTGAACAGATTCATGGGCGCATGCAGGGGGCTGTCGGACGGTCCGCGTATCAGGCCCTCGTAGCCGATGATGTTGCCGCTGGCCATCTGGATAATCGGCTGGAACAGGGCGCTGAGCTTGCGCCCGGCCAGGATATCGTGCAATACATCGGCGGCTTCGACTGTCATGGGGAGCGGGGACGATGCCGGCGGTTTCAAATAGGCCACATTCGCAGGCAGCGCTGAGTCCGGGGCGGACATGGCGGAAGAAAGAGCGAATGTGTGCATGGCGAAAGGTGGTGCGTGATAGTGGCACGGCCACCGGACGGGCCATGATCATGTTGCCTATAGTAAATATGTTTTATGACCGCTTGATGAAATGCGAGCGCTTCTGACAATATTTCTTTACTGGCGATTAACAGTGCGTGATTTTCCGTAGCACGCAATAAACGGCTTTTTGAGCCGTAGTATCCTGAAATTCTCCAAATAAAAAATGGAGAAACGCCGGTATAACTGTGCATTAAAAACTGCGATACGCGCTATGATTTATGTTGGCGAAAGTCAACATGGGCAGCCGCAGGCTTGCTTCCTTAGACATCTACAATGAGACATCTCCCCATGCAATTACGTAGTGCAACCCTCGTATTCAGTTTGCTGGCCGCCTTCGGTGGCAATGCCCTGGCACAGACCTGCCCGGCTGGCGACAGCCCGGCCGTGACCTACCCGGTCACCAAGAAAGTCGACCAGCAGGACAGCTATTTCGGCACCACCATCGCCGACCCGTACCGCTGGCTGGAAGACGCCAACAGCGCCGAGACGCATGACTGGGTGGTGGAACAGAACAAGCTGACCCAATCCTACCTGGGCACGATTCCCGAACGCGAAGCGATCAAGCAGCGCCTGACGAAACTGTGGAACTACGAGCGTTTCAGCACGCCAAGCAAGCAGGGCGGCCGCTACTTCTACACGCGCAACGATGGCTTGCAAAACCAGGCCGTGCTGTACACGGTGAGGAAACTGACTGACGAGCCGCGCCTGCTGCTGGATCCGAACACCCTGTCGGCTGACGGCACGGTGGCGCTGGCCGGCACCTCGATCAGCCCGAACGGCAAGTTCCTGGCCTATGCGACGGCCGCCTCCGGTTCCGACTGGAACGAGTGGAAAGTGCGCGATATCGATACCGGCAAGGATTTGACGGACGAAATCAAATGGGCCAAGTTCTCGGGCGCATCGTGGACCAAGGACAATACGGGCTTCTTCTACAGCCGCTACGACGCGCCGAAGGAAGCCACCAAGCTGGCCGATATCAATTATTTCCAGAAACTGTACTTCCACAAACTGGGCACGCCGCAAAGCGCCGACGTGCTGGTGTTCGACCGTCCCGACCAGAAAGAATGGGCGTTCGGCGGCAGCAAGGTCAGCGATGACGGCAACTACCTGATCATCACCGCCACGCAGGGCACCGAGCGCAAGAATCGCATTTTCTACAAGGATCTGCGCCAGAAGAGCGCCAAGGTCGTCGGCCTGCTGGAAGAATTCGACGCCTCGTACTCGTTTATCGACAATGTCGGCCCCGTGTTCTACTTCGCCACCGACAACAAGGCGCCGAAGTCGCGCGTGATCGCCATCGATATCCGCAAGCCTGCCGTGGCTGACTGGAAAGAAATCGTGCCGCAGAGCGAGCAGACCCTGGTCTCGGCCAATATCCTGAACAACCAGCTGGTGCTCGACTACCTGAAGGATGCGCAGACCCAGATCACCATCACCGACCTGAACGGCAAGCTGGTGCGCGCAGTGGAATTGCCTGGCATCGGTTCGGCGGGCGGCTTCGGCGGCAAGCGCCAGGATACGGAAACGTTTTACTCCTACACCAGTTTCACCACGCCGGCCACCATCTACCGCTATGACATGAAGACGGGCAAGAGCACGGTGTATCGCCAGCCGAAGGTCGATTTCGACCCGAACGCGTTTGACGTGCGCCAGCAGTTCTTCACCAGCCGCGACGGCACCAAGGTGCCGATGTTTATCGTCTCGAAAAAAGGCATGAAGCTGGACGGCTCCAATCCGACCTATCTGTACGGCTATGGCGGCTTCAATATTTCGCTCACGCCGGCATTCTCGGTGGCGAATCTTGCCTGGGTCGAAATGGGCGGCGTCTACGTGATGGCCAACCTGCGCGGCGGCGGCGAATACGGCGAAGCCTGGCACCAGGCCGGCACCAAGCTGAACAAGCAAAACGTGTTCGACGACTTTATCGGCGCGGCCGAATGGCTGGTGGCCAACAAGGTCACCTCGCCGGCAAAACTGGCTATCGGCGGCGGCAGCAATGGCGGCCTGCTGGTCGGCGCGGCCATGACGCAGCGTCCGGACCTTTTTGCCGCGGCGATCCCGCAAGTGGGCGTGCTTGACATGCTGCGCTTCCACAAGTTCACCGTGGGCTGGGGCTGGGTGCCTGACTACGGCTCGTCGGACGATGCCGAACAGTTCAAGGCGCTGGTGAAATATTCGCCATTGCACAACCTGAAAGCAGGCGGCTGCTACCCGGCCACCATGATCACCACCGCCGACCATGACGACCGCGTGGTGCCCGCCCACAGCTTCAAGTTCGCCGCCGCCGCCCAGGCAGCGCAAGGCGGCGCTGCCCCCGTGCTGATCCGCATCGACAGCAAGGCCGGCCACGGCGCCGGCAAGCCGACCGCCAAGCAGATCGAGGAAGTGGCGGATCGCTGGGGCTTTTTGAGCAAGGCATTGAAAATGACGCCAGAGCCGGCGAAAGTGGCAGCACAGTAAGAAGCGCAGGTCGGATTAGCGGGGCGCAGCCCCGCGTAATCCGACAACATTGTTGGCGTTGATTAGCGCCTCTGGTGGTGTCGGATTACGCGCAAGCGCTAATCCGACCTACGGTCACACGGCGACATGGTCACAATCCTGGCCAATACACCGTCCCCAAACACCGTCTGAAACGGCAAATCCTTGCGCTGCGCATAGCCGATATAGCAGTCGCACTTGAAACGCGGGCAGCTGCGTTCCTGCAGCATGTCGGCCAGATTATCCTGATACAGATTCCCCAGCCGCTCCGGCAAAAAATGGCAGCGCGCCAGCTCGCCGTCGCCGTCGACCGACAGCGCCGTCTCGCCGGCGTAGCATCCCTTGCCGCGTGACGGCGCCGGGCGGCGGTTCTGCAAAAACCACGGATCGATGGCATCGAGCCATTCCAGGTCCTCGGCGCTGTAGTAGCCGGGGCCGCGCCGGTCATAGGCATTCAGCCATAAATAGACGTGTTCTGGCAGCGCCGCGCGCAGCGCTTGAATGGCGTCGTAGTGTGCATGCAGCGCCACCACCCCGACCGAATAGCGCACGCCCATGGCGTCCAGCCGCGCGCAGCGTTCGACAAAGCGCGCGATTGTCGTCTGGCCCGGGTGATAGGTGCACCACAGGCCGATCTTGGCGCGGCTGGCAGCATGCATCTCGCTCAGCCACGCAAGCGGGCCGGCCAGGTTGGTCTGCAGCGCCACCTGCCGCACATGGGGCAGGGCCGCCAGCGCCTGCATGGCGCTGCGGTAATGGCGCCGCACCAGCGCTTCGCCCCACGGCGTAAACAGCACGCTGATGGCGCGCGTCTGCCGCGCCACCCAGCCGGTAAAGCGGGCCACTTCCCGCGCATCGCGCGCCAGCACGGCGCGGCTGTCCTGCTTCTTGGCGAAGGGGCAGTAGGCGCAGGCGTAGTTGCAGCTCGATAGCGTACCCCTGTATAAGAGGGACAAGCTTCCGGGTGGCGCTGTCAGCATGCCTGGCCGCTTTCGGCCATCAGCGCGCGCACGGTAGTGGACGCCAGCCAGGGGCCGATGGTGTCGGCGTAGGCATAGCCACTGTCATTCAGGCGCAGCAGCGGCCCATGCTGCGTCACCAGTTCCAGCGCAAACAGTTCGGCCAGCTGCGGCAGGTCCAGCAGGCAGTCGCTGCCGAAACGGGCCATGTAGGCGTCCAGGTCCAGGCCCGGCTCCGTCAGCAGCGACTGGATCACATAGCGGCGCCGTTGATCCTCGTCCCCCAGCAGATAGCCATGTTCGGCCTGCGCGAAGCGCGCTTCGTCCAGCGCCAGGTAGTTGTCGATAATGCCGATCGTCTCGGTACGCGCCACCGCGTATTCGCTCGAATAATGCAGCTGCGATGTGTACGAGCGGGCGCCCGCGCCCAGGCCCACCATGCCGTCGTTCTGGCAGCAATAGGACGGGCCGGCGTCTTCGGGCGCATGCGGAGCGCGGAACATGCGCATCGAGACCTGCACATAGCCCTGGGCACGCAGATGGTCGCGCGCGGCCGCGTACAGCGCCAGGCGGCTGTCGCCATCGCGCGCCAGCATGATGGGGTCCAGGGTCCCGGCGCCCTTGCGGCGCGCGATCTTGCCCAGGCCAGTCTGCTCGCGCACATACAGCGGATACAGATAGATTTCTTCGGGCCGGAACGCCAGCGCGCTGTCGATCGACGCCAGCAGGCTGGCCACCGTCTGGCCCGCGATGCCGTAGATCAGGTCCAGGTTCAGGGTGGGAAACCCCGCTTCGCGGATCAGGGCGATGGCCTGGCGCACGGTGGAATTTTGCTGGGGCCGCGCCAGCGCGCGCATCTCGCCGGCGGCAAAGCTCTGGATGCCCAGGCTGACACGGTCGATGCCGTGCGCGCGGCAGACAGCCAGGCGTTCGGCCGTAATGGTTTCGGGCGAGGCTTCGATGCCGGCCGGCGTGGCCTGCAAATCGATGCCGAGGATATCGCTCGCGCCGCACAGCAGGGTGTCCAATTGCGCCGCCGACAGATAGGTCGGCGTGCCGCCACCGAGCGCGAAGCGGGCAAAGCGTCGCTCACCGAGGGCGCCGTCCATCGCGCGCATCTGCACCAGCACCTGCTGCACATAGCGCTCGACCATCTCGGCGCTGGGCCGCGCCATGGCGAACAGATTGCAGAAGCCGCAGCGCATTTCGCAGAACGGAATATGGATGTAGGCGAACAGGGCGGAACGGTCCTGCCGCGCCCAGATGGGCGCCAGCGGCGTGGCCCGGGCCAGTGTGCGGTAGGCCGCCTTGTGCGGGTAAGAATAAGAATACGCCTGGTAAGGCGTGTGGCGCATGCGCTGCGCCAGGGTACCCGGCTGTTCGGATGGATTCACGGTGCGGCTCCCTGGGAATGCTGGTGTGAAGGTTCAATGAAAAAATGCGCGTACGGCACGTTCCAGACGCTGTCGTGGGCCACGCGGTGGCCGCGGTAGCCGTCTTCGCCATAGGCACTGCCGTGGTCCGAGCAGACGATGGCAAAGGTCGGCGCGCGCGTGGCGCAGGCGGCAAACAGCGGCGCCAGCGCGCCGTCGACATAGCGCAGCGCGGCCGCATGGCTGTCGAGATTATCAAGCCGGCAGCCGGGCAGGTAGGCGCGGTTCGGCGTATGCAGGGCCGCCACGTTGATGAACAAAAAGGTACGTTGGGCGTTTTCCGCCAGCAGCCGGGTGGCCAAGGCCACCTGTTTTTCCGTGGAATGGCGCCCGGCCACGCCCATGCCGGCGCTCCAGTGGCTTTCCTGGAACAGAGACGGCAGCACACGGCCCAGCGCCGTTTGTTTGTTAAAAAAGCCCACACCGCCGATGCAGATGGTGCGGTAGCCGCGCGCCGCCAGCGCCTCGGGGATGCTCGCTTCCTCGAAGGCGAAGGTGTGTGGCGACGTCGTCTCGCTGCCGGCAAAGGCGCTGGCGAACAGGCGCGGATGGCGGCCGGGCGCGCAGGGCGTCGGCAAAAAGCCGGCAAAGAAGGCCTGGTGCGCTGCGTAGGTAAAGGTGGCGGGCGAGTGGCGCTTGTCCCAGCCCGTGGCCGGCAGGAAACGCGCCAGCACCGGCAGTTCGCCTGCCTCGAACAGGGCCTGCGCCACGTCGTAACGCAGGGTGTCGAGGGTAATGAAGACCATATCGTGGCTGCCCACGACAAGGTTCATGTCGGGAATGGCCGGCTCAGTCATGATGGAAGTGCCGCAGCTGCGCCACATGGGTATCGTGCCCCTGCCACAAGAGGCCAGGCAGCAGGTCGCCAAACGCATTCGCCTCCAGCACGTGGGCCTGGCCACGGCTTACCACCAGGTCGTAGCCGGCCACGCCGCTGGCGGGAAAGGCCAGCGCCGCCTGGCGGGTAGCCGCTTCCAGCGCCGCCATGTCAAGCTCGTTCAGCAGCGAGCAAGGATCGCCGCGCTGGTTGTCCAGGTGCAGATTGGTCATCATCTGCGTGCCCAGGCGCGCCACCCGGTGCGCGGGCTGGCCGGCAATCGCCACCACGCGCAGGTCATAATGGCTGTCGCCGCAGCGCGGCTTGGCTAGCCAGGCTTCCGCATACAATTCCTGCTTGGCCAGCGCGTCGACCAGGGCGGCGATATCGGCGGCGTTTTCATGGCGCGCGATGCGCTTGACATTGAACAGCCGCGTTTCGCCGCCCGCCCGCACCAGGCTGGCCGAGGTGGTGGCCTGCTGGCGGCCACTCCGGTTGCGCCGGTAGGCCATCACGCCCGAGGCGGACGAGCCATAGCGCGGTTTCAGATAGACCCGATCAAGATCGTGCTGGTGCAGCAGCGACTGCAGATGGTCGTAGCCGTGCACCCGCCCCAGCAAGGCCGGGATGCGCACGCCATGCTCGGCCAGGTGGCGCTGGCAAGCCAGTTTGTCGGTCATCAGGGTAATCTCGCCAGGCGCATTGTAAACATGCGCCCGGGGCAGGGCGGCCAACTGGCGTGCCAGGCGCGCCATGGCGCTGGAGAAGCCGGCAAACCAGGCGTCCATCGCCAGCAGTTCGCCATGCTCGGGCGCACGCACGGGCGCGCGGCCCAGCAGGCGGCAGCCGTCGTGCAGCAGCTGCACATGCGCCACCGCATCGTCGCCCGGCGGTTCGATCTTGAACCGGCAGGGCTGGCTCAGCGCGGTCTCAAGCAAGGCCGGCTGCGCCAGCCAGTCGCGCCATTCGAGCACCCGGGCAGGCGGCAGCGCCAGCTGCGCGCGCGCCGCCTGCAGCAGGCGCACGCGCTTGCTGCCACCGGTGGCCAGCAAGATCATCGCGGACAAAGCGTACCCTCTTTACTCGCCGACGGCCACGTAGCGATACACGTCGCCATCGTCCTCGTCGTCTTCCTGCGGATCGTCCAGCACCACCTCGAACGGCAGGGCCTTGAGTTTTTCCTGGTTCGCTTCCGAGATATAGTGGTGCGACAGGTCCAGGAGGGTCAAATTGCCCAAGTGTGTGCCGTGCAGCAGCGCTTCGGCGCCCACGTCGCCGAGCGTGCCAAGCGACAGGTCGAGGGTGGTGATGGTGGCCAGCAGCGGCTCGTTGGCCAGCCAGACGGCCAGTTCGTCGGCGATCTGCGCGTCGCGCAGGCCCAGATAGCGCAGGGTCGGCGTGGCCAGTTGCGCCAGCACTTTCCGGTACAGCGCCACGTCGCCCGAAAAGCCATAGTCGTCCGTGCCCAGCCACAGCTCCAGATGTTCCAGTTTCGGCATGCTCGATTCCGCCAGGGCCTGGGCGATTTTCTGGTCCAGGCCACCGGATTCGATGGTGAACTTGCGCAGGTTCTGGTGCGCGAACGGTTCCAGTATCAATTCATTGCCGCCGCGGATGCGCAACTCTTCCAGCAACGGGAAGGCGTCCAGCAGCGGCTTGTAGCTGCCTTGCACGATCCACGAGATTTCGCATTCCTCGTACGTCATGTCGCCGATAAACAGCGCGCGCAGTTTTGGCAGCTGCGGCGCGTGGCCGGCCAGCGCGGCGATCACCTCGTCGGCGCCCGCTTCATACGGGTCGCCCCACATGCCGATGATCAGCGCCTCCAGCGTAGTCTTGTCGGTCTTTTCCAGGAAGCCGGCGATCAGGTCCGGCATCTTGCGCTTGTCGTCATATTCCAGCGACAAGCGATACACCACGTCCGGCGAGGGATCGAAAGCGATCTCGGGGTCGTACTGCACGACTTTTTTATGGTGGAAGGTGGTGGTGCTGTCGGAAATGGTCATTGCGGAGGCTCCATGAAAGGCAGTGGAAAGCTTGTCTATTCCAAAATCTTAGCATGGGCGCAAGGGCTTCTTGCACACCGCTGGACAGCAACTATCGGTGGATGACAACCAGCAGTGCCTTGCCTTCGGTCTTGCCGAGGTTGCGGATGGTATGCGGCTGGTCGGCAGGATAGCGCGCCGTGCCGCCATTCTTGACCTTTTTCTTTGCTGTGCCCACTTCCAGTTCCAGGTTGCCGTGGATGACGGTCAGATGTTCGGTGGTGCCCGGGTCGTGCGGCTGCGAGGCCAGCTCGCCGCCCGGCGCCAGGGTCACCTCATACCATTCGTATTTGCCGGCCAGTTCCATCGGTCCCAGGATGCGCAGCACATAGCCGGCGTGGTCGCCGGGCAGGGTGGGGGTTTCGTGGGCGTCGGTGACGCGGATGGTTTCCACCGCTTTTTCCGCGCTGGACAGCAATTCGCCGATCTGCACGCCCAGCGCATTGGCCAGGCGCCAGGTAATGGCGATGGTCGGGTTGGCTTTTTCGCGTTCGATCTGCGACAGCATGGACTTCGAGACGCCCGCGATGCGCGACAAATCCTCCAGTGTCAGGCCGCGCGCCAGGCGCAACCGTTGCAAAGTGGCGCCCACTTCGGGCGGAGAATTGGTCGAAACACTGGTTTTCATCGGCGGTTGGCTTGCAAAGTTCAATAGGCTTGGGTAATATCCACTATATTGAATTTCAGTTCGACATAGTGGATTTTGAGGTGAAACACGGAAAACGTGTAGACTTCAAACAGCGCTTCACGGTACAGCATATGGCGCGCAGCGGTCAAGCGGCCGGCCTTTCCCTATGGCGGCGGGTACGAAACATACAACACGGACACAAGGATCATCATGAGCGAGCAAGCGAAGAACACCTTTTTCAGCGGTCTGCAACAGAACCTCGATCAACTGCGCCAGCAGGGCCTGTACAAGCCCGAGCGCGTGATCGCCTCGCGCCAGGGCGCTGAAGTGGTGTGCGACGATGGCCGCACCCTGATCAATATGTGTGCCAATAATTACCTGGGCCTGTCGGGCGACCTGCAGACGCAGCAGGCTTCGATCGCCGCCACCGAAAAATACGGCTATGGCCTGTCGTCGGTGCGCTTTATCTGCGGCACGCAGACCGTGCACAAGGAACTGGAACAGGCCATCTCGTCTTTCTTGGGCACCGAAGACACGATACTGTACGCGGCCGCGTTCGACGCCAACGGCGGCGTGTTCGAGCCGCTGTTCGACGAGAACGACGCCATCATCTCCGACGCGCTGAACCACGCCTCCATCATCGACGGCATCCGCCTGTGCAAGGCCGGCCGCTACCGCTATGCCCACAACGACATGGCCGACCTGGAAGTGCAGCTGCAGGCCGCGATCGCCGCCGGCAAGCGCCACAAGGTGATCGTCACCGACGGCGTGTTTTCGATGGACGGCACGATTGCCCAGCTCGACAAGATCTGCGACCTGGCCGACAAATACGATGCGCTGGTGATGATCGACGAATGCCACGCTTCCGGCTTTATGGGCGCGACGGGGCGCGGGACGCACGAACACCACAATGTGATGGGCCGCATCGACATCATCACCGGCACCCTGGGCAAGGCCCTGGGCGGCGCCATGGGCGGCTTTACCTCGGCACGCAAGGAAGTGATCGACACCCTGCGCCAGAAGTCGCGTCCTTATCTGTTCTCGAACACGCTGGCGCCATCGATCGCCGGCGCCTCGCTGTCGGTGCTCGAGCGCCTGGCAAAGTCGACGGAACTGCGCGACCGCCTGCATAAAAACACGGCCTTCTTCCGCAGCGAGATCGAACGCATCGGCTTTACCATCAAGCCGGGCACCCACCCTGTGGTTCCGGTGATGCTGTTCGACGCGCCGGTGGCGCAAAAATTCGCCGCACGTCTGTATGAACTGGGCGTGCTGGTAACGGGCTTTTTCTATCCGGTGGTGCCGATGGGCCAGGCGCGCGTGCGCGTGCAGCTGTCGGCCGCACATACCCGCGAACAGCTGGTGACGGTGCTGGCCGCGTTCGAGCAGGCCGGCAAGGAACTGGGCCTGATCCAGGCCACCACGACCACCAATTAATAATAAAAATTTAGGAATACAGCATGGAACGCATTTTAGTCATCGGCGCAAACGGCCAGATCGGCAGTGAACTGGTCGGCGCCCTGGCGCAGCAGCACGGCGCGGACAACGTCATCGCCAGCGATATCGGCACCAAGAACGTGTACGACGCCAAGCGCTATGCGCAGCTGAACGTGCTTGACAAGGACGGCCTGGCACAGATCATCGCCGACGAAAACATCACCCAGGTGTACCAGCTGGCGGCCATGCTGTCGGCCACCGGCGAAGCGGCGCCGCTGAAGGCCTGGAGCCTGAACATGGATGGCCTGCTCAATATCCTGGAGCTGGCGCGCGAACGTGGCGAGGCGGGCAAACCGCTGCGCATCTTCTGGCCGTCGTCGATCGCCGCCTTCGGCCCGAATACGCCGCAGGTCAACACGCCGCAGATGACGGTGATGGACCCGACCTCGATGTACGGCATCAGCAAGCTGGCCGGCGAGCGCCTGTGCGAGTACTACCATGCGAAATACGGCGTCGACGTGCGCAGCATCCGCTACCCGGGCATCATCAGCTACAAGTCGCCTCCGGGCGGCGGCACCACCGACTACGCGATCGCGATTTTCCATGCGGCCCTGCGCGGCGAGCGCTATGACTGCTTCCTGAATGCGGCCACCACCTTGCCGATGATCTACATGCCCGACGCGATCCGCGCCACCATCGAACTGATGGACGCGCCGGCGGAATCGATCAAGATCCGCTCCTCGTACAACGTGGCCGGCGTGTCGTTCAACCCGGAACAGCTGGCGCAAGCCATCGCCGCCAAGGTGCCGGGTTTTGCCATCAGCTACACACCCGACAGCCGCCAGGCGATCGCCGACAGCTGGCCGCAAAGCCTGGACGACAGCACGGCCCATGCGGACTGGGGCTGGACGGCCAGGATCGGCGTCGAGCAGATGGTGGCCGACATGCTGGTCAATGTGGACGTTGGCCAGTCCGAAAAAGCCGCCTGAACACAGAGTCAGCCGGCAATATAAAACACGATAAAAGCAAAGAGACAAGCAATGGATATGAGCGTATTTGACCTGTTCAAGATCGGCATCGGGCCGTCGAGTTCCCACACGGTGGGGCCGATGGTGGCGGCGCGGCGTTTTCTGGTTGAATACGGCTCGCTGGATGACGTCATCGGCGTGGAAGCGGCCCTGTATGGCTCGCTGGCGCTGACCGGCGTCGGCCACGCCACCGACAAGGCCGTGATCCTTGGCCTGATGGGGGAAACGCCGCAGGACGTGGCGCCCGATGCGGTCGACGCCAAGCTGGCGGCCATCGAGTCGGCAGGCAGCATCCATTTGCTTGGCATTCATCCCGTGCCGTTTACGGCCGCGACCTGCCTGCTGTGGCACAAGAGCGAGTCCTTGCCCGAACATCCGAACGGCATGCGCTTTACCTTGAAGCTGGCCGATGGCACGCGCGTCGACAAGGTGTATTACTCGATCGGCGGCGGCTTTATTCGCGAGGCGGGCGAAGTGCCGGTGCCGGCGGCGCCTGGCGCGCAACCGGTGTTCCCCTTCGATACGATGGAGCAGTTGCTGGCGCATGGCGTGGCCAGCGGCCTGTCGATCCCCGAGATGCTGCGCGCGAACGAGGGAGTGCGGCGCAGCGAAACCGAATTGAACGAAGGCCTGGACCGCATCTGGCACGTGATGCGCGACTGTATCGCGCACGGCCTGGAGACCACCGGCAAGCTGCCGGGCGGCCTGGATGTGAAACGCCGCGCCGCCAAGCTGTGGCGCCAGGCGCAGGACGCGAAAGCGTCCGACAACCGCGCCAACGACCTGCCGCACGACGCCGTGCACCTGGTCAGCCTGTATGCGATGGCCGTCAACGAGGAAAACGCGGCCGGTGGACGCGTGGTGACGGCACCCACCAATGGCGCGGCCGGCATCATTCCCGCCGTGCTGCGCTACTACGCCGAGGATTGCCGCCCCAGCGATCCGGTCGGCGGCGTGCGCCGCTTCATGCTGACGGCCGCCGCCATCGGCATGCTGTGCAAGCGCAATGCCTCGATCTCGGGCGCCGAAGTGGGCTGCCAGGGCGAAGTGGGCGTGGCCTGCGCGATGGCGGCGGCCGGCCTGGTGGCGGCCCTGGGCGGCACGAACGAACAGATCGAGAACGCGGCCGAAATCGGCATCGAGCACCACCTGGGCATGACCTGTGACCCGATCGGCGGCCTGGTGCAGATCCCCTGCATCGAACGCAACGGCATGGGCGCCGTGAAAGCCATCACCGCCGCCTCGCTGGCCCTGAACGGCGACGGCACCCATTTCGTCAGCCTCGACGAAGTGATCGAAACCATGCGCCAGACCGGCGCGGACATGCAGGACAAATACAAGGAAACGTCGCTGGGCGGCTTGGCCGTGCACGTCATCACCGTCAATCACGCGGCTTGCTGATCCTTCATTCGTCCTCGAACAATTGCTCCAGCCGTCGCGGATAGTTGTTCAGGAAATCGCGCGTCACCGCATAGTGCTCGGTGTCCTCATACGCCACCTCGTGGATGCCGCCGCCCGTAAACATGAAGATTTTCGCATGCGGGTAGGCCAGCAGGATAGGCGAGTGGGTGGCGATGATCAGCTGCGAGTCGTCTTCCACCAGCTGGTGGATCACCGACAGCGCCGCCAACTGGCGGCTCGGTGACAGGGCCGCTTCCGGTTCGTCCAGCAAATACAAACCTTTTCCCCGCAGCTTGTTGAGCATGGTGGCCATGAAGGCTTCGCCGTGCGACTGGGCGTGCAGCGACTTGCCACCGTAGCTGGTCAAATATTCGGCAGGCATCTCGTCCATGTAGCTGGCGACGTTGAAGAAGCTCTCGGCGCGCAGGAAGTAACTGTCGTCCGGCTTCTTGTAGCTCTTGCTCAGGCGCAGGTGTTCGTGCAGGCCCGAGACCTGGTCCGATACGGCCGTGATGCGCACGCTGCGCGTGCCGCCATCCTTGCCGAATCCCAGCGCCACGGCCAGCGCTTCGAGCATGGTCGACTTGCCGCTTCCGTTCTCGCCGACGAAAAACGTCACGTCGCGATGGAAATCCATCTGCACGAAATCGCGGATGGCCGGAATGGTGAACGGGTAGCGTTCCAGGTCGACCACGGCATCGGGCCGCAGCGCGGCGCTTTGCAGATAGGGCTTTTTGCTGATCGGCATGGTGTTTTCCACAGATGGCCTCCGCGAGGCGGACAAGTTGCAGTTTGGCCCAATTGGACAGAGTGCGCCAGCGATTGTGGGCGATTTCTTGACTTTCCCTGTTTTCAGGCAGGCAAAGAAATACGCGCGCAAGAGCCGCTACCTGTCTCTTCGGTTGGCAGGGTTTCCCAAGAAACCGAATCGAAACAGCGCAAATCATAGCCCAGCATGAATAAGCATGCCTCAAAGGCATGGCAGCGCGTGGCCATGTCAGTATCATGGGTGCTGAACCAGTCACCTCGCTCGAGCGTGGCGCGTAATATCCATCCGAGTTTTACCTGCCATTGTGCCCAGTCCTGCACACTGACTGCCGACGTATAAAATTGCGGCGCCTTGGCAAGTTCACTATGGATATGTACTGGGTTGCGCAACTGTTTGCCTCGTGCTGGCCCGGAAGGAAACGCGAGTTGCTGATGTTTCGGTACAGGTAGCGCCTTTTGGCGCTGATACAAGGCATACAGCATGGCGATGGCGGCGCCGACACGCGTGTCGTAAATGGGTGATCCGCTGTCGTCAATCAGGGCATGGATCTTGGTAATGCCTGCGTCGAAATGCTCAATTCTGGTTTCGTTGAGTGCATCGAGCGATGTGTCGGAGGTGAGCGACATCCACGGGGTCAGTCGGGTGAAATAGGCGACCAGACGGCCTTGCGCGTGCAAGTCCTTGAGAAAGGGAATAGCGCCCTTTACTCCGCCCCAACGCAAGACCGCGAGGCAAGCGGCCAGCATCTGGTCTTCATTCCTTTGTGCCATAGCCGATTTGAGCCAAGCTCGCAGCTTGCTGAGCGATGTACGGGTTTCAGCCCACGTGGCCGATTTTACCGTTACTCCTCGCGCATCTTTCCATCTGGTGCTCCACACATAGTGGCGCAATACCGCTTCGAGACCGGTGACTTTCACTGCCAGGCCGCCTGGCACATACCTGCTGTGCGCCATCCTCAATTGAAAAGACCGCGTGGGCAAGCTCTCTGCCAGCCAGTCGATAAAGCCCTTGATATCATCCTGCTTGAGAAAATCGTCGCGATTCATCTGTTCTACATTCCATCGTCGTTTTTGGTGGGGTGCGCCGCATCATCGGCAATGGCGCGGTTTCAGAAATCTTCGGCCCGGCGATCCCAGTAGCCTGGTTCGTCATGGGCGGCATTTTTCATGGCGTGGTCCAGCGGTTGCACGCAGAACCGCACACCGGCGTGGCGCATGCTGCCATCGGGTAATTCAAGATAGTCGCGCAACTGGCAGTACGCCGGCAGTGCCTCGTCATAGGCAATGTCAAAACAGACTTGGCCGCGCCAGGAACTCATGGCGAGCGGCGAGCTGGCATTCGGTCCGCACGGCAGCCAGTCGATGCCATTGGCAGCGAGCCACGCCAGGATGGTGTCGCGTTGCGGGTCGGCCTCATGGTGATACAAACGATATCGTTCATGGTCTTGCGGATGGAACTCCAGGTACAGCACGTCGCATTGGCGCTGACGCGCGATGGCGTCGATATGGTGGATCAGGGTGGGCATGATGTTGGTGCGCAATCAGTTCGGCTGAGGTAATAGACAGAGCGCATCATACAGTTACTATACGACAAGATGTGTCGTTTGATAATAGTTCTTGCTTGAATGGCTGAGCACTTGACTTGGCGGACGTCGCGCGATTCCCCATGGACTGCCGCTCGCACTATAATATCGGCTCGTTTGCCATTCATTTTCAACGCTCTCAGCCCAACTGGACTCTACTCTCATGCACTATGTGTCTACCCGCGCTGACCAAGCGCCATCGCAATCGCAACAGCCGCAACAATTTTCCGACATCCTGCTGGGCGGCCTGGCCCCCGATGGCGGACTGTATCTCCCTGAACACTACCCGCAAGTCAGCGGTGCCGAGCTCGATGCCTGGCGCACATTGTCGTATGCCGACCTGGCATTCGAAATCCTGAAAAAGTTCGCCACCGATATCCCGGCGGCCGACTTGAAGGCGCTGACCGCGAAAACCTATACCAAGGCGGTTTACCGCAATGCCCGCGCCGGCGAAAACGCCGCCGACATCACGCCGCTGCGCGTGCTCGAAGAAAACCTCGTCAAGGGCGGCTCGACTACCCTGATCCTGCAGGCGCTGTCGAACGGCCCGACTCTCGCCTTTAAAGACATGGCGATGCAGTTGCTCGGCAATCTGTTCGAATACACCCTGGCCAAGACCGGCGCCGAACTCAATATCTTTGGCGCGACGTCGGGCGACACCGGCAGCGCGGCCGAATATGCGATGCGCGGCAAGAAGGGCATCCGTGTCTTCATGCTGTCGCCGCACAAGAAGATGAGCGCGTTCCAGACGGCGCAGATGTTCAGCCTGCAGGACCCGAATATCCATAATATCGCCGTCGAAGGCGTGTTCGACGACTGCCAGGACATGGTCAAGGCGGTCTCGAACGACCTGCCATACAAGGCCAGGCAGAAGATCGGCACCGTCAATTCGATCAACTGGGCGCGCGTGGTGGCGCAGGTGGTGTACTACTTCCGCGGCTACCTGGCGGCGACCACCAGCAACGACCAGAAAGTGTCGTTTACGGTGCCGTCGGGTAACTTCGGCAATATCTGCGCCGGCCATATCGCGCGCATGATGGGCTTGCCGATCGCGAAGCTGGTGGCTGCCACCAACGAAAACGACGTGCTCGATGAATTCTTCCGCACCGGCGTCTACCGCGTGCGCAAGTCGTCCGAAACCTATCACACCAGCAGCCCGTCGATGGATATCTCGAAGGCCTCGAACTTCGAGCGCTTCGTCTACGACCTGGTCGGCCGCGACAGCGCGCGCGTGAAAACCCTGTTCGCCAAGGTCGATACGCATGGCGGTTTTGACCTGTCCGGCAAGCCGGGCAGCGACGGCGACGAATTCAAGCTGGTGGCCAAGTATGGCTTCAAGTCGGGCAAGTCGACCCACAAGGACCGCCTGGACACCATCCGCGACGTGGCCGACGACTACGGCATCACCATCGACACCCACACGGCCGACGGCATCAAGGTGGCGCGCGAGCACCTGGAGCCGAACGTGCCGATGATCGTGCTGGAAACGGCATTGGCGGCCAAGTTCAACGAAACCATCCTCGACGCCCTGGGAGTGGATGCGGAACGACCAAAAGGCTTCGAGAACATCGAAGACCTGCCGCAAAAATTCGTCGTGATGGACACCGACGTGGCGAAAATGCAGGCGTATATCGCCAGGCATACGGGTCTGTGATGGCGGACGTGACCGAACGCAAACCGATGATGTCGGTGGCCGAGGCGCAAGCCTTTATGGCCGCCGCCTGCAGACCAATCACCGAAATCGAGCAGGTCGACACCATGCATGCCAACGGCCGCGTGCTGGCCGTGGCGCAGACGTCGAACCTGAACGTGCCCGAGCGCGACAATACGCAGATGGACGGCTATGCCGTGCGGGCGCTTGACTGCGCCAGTGGCGCGGCCAGCTTGCCGGTGTCGCAGCGCATCGCGGCCGGCCACGTGGGCCAGCCCTTGCAGGCAGGTACTGCAGCGCGCATCTTTACCGGCGCGCTGATCCCCGATGGCGCCGACTGCGTGGTGATGCAGGAGCAGTGCGTGCTGAACGACGGCGTGGTCACCATCAACCATCTGCCGCAGGCGGGCGAATGGGTGCGCCGCCAGGGCGAGGATATCCGCGCCGGCAGCGTGATCCTGGAAGCGGGCCGGCGCTTGCGCAGCCAGGAAATGGGCCTGGCCGCGTCGGTCGGCCTGGCGCGGTTGCCGGTGCTGCGCAAGTTGCGCGTGGCGCTGTTTTCCACCGGCGACGAGCTGGCCATGCCGGGCCAGCCCTTGCCGCCAGGTGCCGTTTATAACTCGAACCGTTTTACCTTGCGCGGGCTGCTGGAAAACCTGGGCTGCGAGATCCACGACCTGGGCATCGTGCCCGATACGCTGGCGGCCACGCGCGCCGTGCTGCGCCAGGCGGCGCAGGGCAGCGATCTGATCATCACCTCGGGTGGCGTGTCGGTCGGCGAGGAAGACCATATCAAGCCGGCGGTGGAAGCGGAAGGGCGGCTGAACATGTGGCAGATCGCCGTCAAGCCGGGCAAGCCGCTGGCGTTCGGCGAAGTCGAGCAGGCCTTTTTCGTCGGCCTGCCCGGCAATCCGGTGTCGAGTTTTGTCACCTTTCTGCTGTTCGTGCGGCCGTTTATCCTGCGCCTGCAGGGCGTCACCGGCAGCGTGGCGCCGCGCAGCTACCGGCTGGCGGCCGCGTTTGAACGCGTCAAAGCCGACCGGCGCAACGAGTTCCTGCGCGCGAAAATCAACGACGATGGCGAGCTGGAACTGTTTGCCAACCAGAGTTCGGGCGTGCTGACGTCCACCGTGTGGGGCGACGGCCTGATCGACTGTCCACCGGGGCTGTCGATCGCGCGCGGCGACCTGCTGCGGTTTATCCCGTTTAATGAATTGCTGTATTAAGGAAGTCGATGAAAATCAATCTGCGTTTTTTTGCCAGCGTGCGTGAACTGGTGGGCACTGGCCAGGAAGTGCTGGAGCTCCCGCAAGCGACCACCACCGTGGGTGAACTGCGCGCCGTGCTGGTGGCGCGCGGCGGCAACTGGGCCGAGGCGCTGGCCGAAGGCAAGCTGCTGCGCATGGCGCACAACCAGCTGATGTGCAAGGCCGATACGCCGGTGGCCGATGGCGATGAAGTGGCGTTTTTCCCGCCCGTGACGGGCGGGTGACGGCATCGGCTTAGCGTGGCTTGACGGTATCGCTGCAGCTGGCGCATTGCACCGCCTTGCGGTAGCGCCAGTATTTCGAGCCGATAAAGATGGCGGAAGCGACCAGCGACCAGGCCAGCGCGCTCAAGATGTCGGCCTGGCTGGTGGTGCCCTTGCTGTATTCGACCACGGTCAAGATGATGAATAAAATGCCGCTGGCCAGCAAATAGCGGGAAATCCAGAAACCTGCGCCCATGTCACTCTCCTGTTTTTTATCTTCATAAAACTAGTTTGTCGCAGCAGTATGCACTAATTTGCGGCTTTGTCGTCATTTGGCCGCTCAATCTCGACTAAAATGCCGGGGTTTTCATCGCCGCCTTCCATACCCATGTCTTCCGTTTCCCTACCTTCTTTTCGTGTCGCCGTGATCGGTGGCGGTCCCGCCGGGCTGATGGCCGCGCAGGCCGCCGCCAGCAGTGGCGCGCAGGTCGACCTGTTCGACGCCATGCCCTCCGTCGGCCGCAAATTCCTGCTGGCCGGGCGCGGCGGCATGAATATCACGCATGCGGAAGGCTACCAGAGCTTCGTCACGCGCTATGGCCGACAGTCGCACCGGCTGCGCCCCGCGCTCGACCAGTTCGGCCCGCAGCAGGTGCGCGACTGGGTGCATGGCCTGGGCGTGGATACTTTCGTCGGTTCCTCGAACCGCGTCTTCCCGACCGACATGAAGGCCGCGCCCTTGCTGCGTGCCTGGCTGCACCGGCTGAGGGAAAGCGGCGTGCAATTCCATATGCGCCACCGCTGGACGGGCTGGCAGGACGGCCAGCTGGCCTTCGACACGCCCGACGGCCCACGCCTGCTGGCGTTTGACGCCGTGATCCTGGCGCTCGGTGGCGGCAGCTGGGCCAGGCTCGGTTCCGACGGCGCCTGGGTGCCGCTGTTGCAAGCCCAGGGCGTCACTGTTGAACCGTTGGCGCCGGCCAATTGCGGCTTCGACGTGGACTGGAGCGCGCATTTCAGCAGCCGCCATGCGGGCGAGCCGCTGGCGACGGTGGCCATCACCGCGACGGATATCGATGGCTTGACGATCAAGCGGCAAGGCCAGTTCGTGATCACGGCCGGCGGCGTCGAGGGCAGCCTGATCTATGCGCTGTCGGCCGCGCTGCGCGAGCAGATCGCGCGTGACGGCAGCGCCACCATCTGGCTCGACCTGGTACCCGATTTCAGCGCCGAGCGCGTATTCGATGAAGTGACGCGCCCGCGCGGCGCGCGTTCGATGTCCAGCCATCTGCAAAGCCGGCTTGGCATCAAGGGAGTGAAGTCCGGCCTGCTGCGCGAATGCGTCAGCGCTGCCGATTTTGCCGACCCGGAAAAACTGGCGCGCGCCATCAAGCTGCTGCCGGTCATCCTGACGCGCCCGCGTCCGATCGACGAAGCCATCAGCAGTGCCGGCGGCGTGTCTTTCGAGGACATCGACGGCAGCATGCTGCGCGCCATGCCGGGCGTGTTCGTGGCGGGGGAAATGCTGGACTGGGAAGCGCCGACCGGCGGCTATCTGCTGACGGCCTGCCTGGCCGGCGGCAAGGCGGCCGGGGAGCAGGCGGTGGCGTGGCTGGAAAAATCTCTCTCTTCATAATGTAGTTGACAATAAAATCTCGTTTGCGCTACTATCGGGTCTCGCTATATCGATTATCGATATAGCGAACAGCGATATAGGGGTGTTATGGATGATATCGATTTTTCGCGCTACCTGCCCTTGTCCGAGGCGACGTTCTACGTGCTCGCCTGTCTGCACGAACCTTTGCACGGCTACGCCATCATGCAAAAGGTCGATGCACTCAGCGGTGGCAGCGTCAGCATCGGACCCGGCACGCTGTATGGCGCATTCGCCACTCTGGAAAAGCAGGGTCTGATTCTCAAATTGAGGGAAGAGGAGCGGCGCAAGGTGTATGGCATGACGGCGCTTGGGCGGCGCGTGCTGGCCGAGCAGGCCCGGCGCCTGGCCATCATGGCTGCCGCGGCAAACAACACATTGGCACTTTTGGGGGAGATGGCATGAGCACAGCGACGCAAGGGCAAGCGGTAAAAAAATTCAAATGGTGGTGGACGTGGCAGGACGGCATGCACGAGCAGTGGCTGCAGGCGCAGGCGCGCCAGGGCTTGCACTTGCGTTCCACCGACCCCTTGGGCCTGTTGATGACGTTCGAGCGGGGCGAGCCGGCCCAGATGGCCTACCGATGGGATTATCACGCCTTCAAGGCCGATCCGGCCTACACGCAGCTGTTTGTGGATGGCGGCTGGGAACGGGTAGTGGACGTGGCTGGCTGGCGTTGCTGGCGCAAGCCGGTCATCAATGGCAAGACGCCGGAAATTTTCACGGATACGGCCTCGAAAGTGCGCAAGTATGGGCGCAATCTGGCGACCGTCATGGTGTGTGGCCTGCCGCTGATCCTGGTGGCGGCCATGCCGTCGTCGCGCCAGGCGGTGCTGGCCGAGCCACGCGCAGCCTGCGTGGCGGGCGCTGGCTTGCTGATGCTGGCCTATGCAGCGGGCGGTCTGGTGCGACGCATCCGTCAGTTACATGCCGGCCGTTCTTGAACTGGTTTGTGAAAAGCAAAGCGGGACGGGAATGGCGCATCAAACCGAACGCCATGACCGTCGCGCGAACGTTAAATATTACCGAACAAAAATGGCGGCCAGGACGACCATGGAAAAACCGATTGCTCCGATGGAAAGACTTGCCACGCAAATCGCGGTCATTGCATGTTTCGGATCAATAAAATGACTTTTCACCCAAGCTGTCATGATTTTCTCCTTCTGTTGGTCATTGCTTTAGTACTCCATAGTGTACCACGCTGTAAGCGAGGGCCGACAGAAACGTCAGGGCCAGCGAGGTAGCAAGGGCCTGGTAATGTTTGTGCCAGCTGTTCCGTCTGACTGCTTTGATTTTTGTGGGAAATACCGCGCCACCTGCTGCAATCACCGCCGAGGTCGCCAATAAAAGAACAAAGCCGCCATTCAACCAATGAACGGTGTTTCCCGATGCCAGTGGACCTTGCGCACTTGGCACAGCGATTTCATACATCGCCAGCGCGCAGAAGGCGACAGAAGCCCAGCAAAGTTGGCCATCCTTTATCGGGATTAACAGGTGTTTCTGACTATTATTGACAGGCAATGGCAGGCGCTGCAAGACCAGCATGCCGAGTATGGGAGCAATTAACGGTATCAGTATGCTGACGACAAACCAGCCCCACGGCAGTTCTCCTTCTGCGATGGGCCAGTATATGACCTAAGACACGTGCTCAAGCCGGCTGCAAGCACTTCAGTACGCATATTTTTGCGCAGGAACAGGAGTTCAACCGTTCAATGCCAGGTAATCTCGCCCGACCCCGTGCGCTGTGCGTCGCGCTGGCGCGGGTTGCCGTGGACGTGGATGTCGCCGCTGCCGCGCAGGGTCAGTTTGGCCGTGTCGCGTACAAACACGGTGCTCTGGCCCGAGCCTTGCAGGCTGACGGTGGCGGTGTCCGAGGCCAGGTGTTCGGCGTCGATATCGCCGGAACCGCTCAGCTCGGCGTTCAGCACCTTGCTGTTGCCGCTGGCGCTGATGCGGCCCGAACCGATCATTTCCAAGGTCACCTTGTCGCTGTTGCCGCCGTTGATGTCGAGGTTGCCGCTGCCGTTGACACTGGCTTCGACCTGCTTGTAGCGGCCCGTAAAACTGATATCGCCCGAGCCGGCCAGCTCCAGCGTGAACTTGTCGCCGCTGAAACCGGTGATGCGGCTGTTGCCGGTGCCGTGGACTTCGATGCCCGTCAGCGCGGGCAGGACCAGTTCGACCTGCAGCGGCTGACGGTGGTGGAACAGCATGCCTTTCGGGCCGATATGGAGGGTGGAACCGTCGACGGTGGTGTCCACATTGGCCAGCAGGCGCTGCTCGCCGCTCACTTTCAGGGACGCCGTGGCGCCGCGGCGCAGGGTCAGGTCGATCGGGCCGCTGAGGTCCACATGGGTCACGGCGGCGGAAATCGGGCGGGTATCGGCGCGCACGGCGCGGCCCGCTGAACTGCTGGGGTTGCTGATGCCCTTGGCGCGCAGCGCCGTGTAGGACAGGGCGATCAGGACCAGGGCCAGCAGGAACATGGACAGGCCGACTTTGAACAGGCGTTTCATGGCGTGTCTCCTTAATGACCTTTGAGCAGGGAAATATTCATCGCGATATAGCGCCTGATGCCGATCAGGGTGTAGCGGGTGACGACCAGGCTGAGCAGGAACAGCGCAATGCCTCCCAGCACCATGGCCATGCCGAACAGGGTTTGCGTGGTGCGCGCATCCTGGTCCAGGTCGGTGTAGATATGGATGCCGCTGCCGGCCAGCGCCTCGGCCCGTTCGATCACGCGTGAAGACGGCGACGGCGGACTGTCCGGGGCCGTGCCAACCGGGCCGGGCAGGTGGTCGATCTCGATGCCGGTGTCGCCGATGGTGATGCGGGTCTGCCGCTGGTCGTCGCCTTCGCCGCCATCGTCGTCGTGGATCAGCATGTAGCGCAGCGGGCCGTCGAGCAGCAGTTCGTTGGCGCCCGACAGGCCGCTGGCCGTGATGGCGATGCCGGCCAGGTAAAAGCTCAGGCCGACGGCATACAGCGTCGCCAGCAGCGCCGCATAGACGGCGGCGGGTATCACCATGAACAGATTGAAGATGGCCAGCCCTGCCAGCGAGACCAGCAGGCGCAGCAGGTTGACCGGTGTTTTCTTCTGTTCGAAGGCCCGGCGCTGGGTGCTGGCGCGCAGGGTGAGGGCGATTTTTTTCGGATCGCCCAGGTCGTGTGCGATTTCCTGGGCGCTGCGCCCGGCGGCCAGGCCTTCGTTGAAGCGCTGCTCATAATAGCTCATGGTCTTGGCGACCAGGTCTGGTGGCAGGCCGGCCAGCGCGCGCCGCAGCGCGTCGAGATAGTCTTGTTGATGCATGATGTTTCCTGTGCTTTCCGTTTCCACCGGCGTCCGGTCTAGCCCAAGGCCGGCAGCAGCATGCTTGCCTGGCTCAGCATCAACGGTGCGTGCCGGGCCGCCTGGCCTTGATGGGTGCCGGCCACGATCGCCATCGCCAGCGCCACGAAGCCCAGCAGCAGCACGGTTTTGCAAGCGGTTTTGAAAGACGTGGTTTTCATGGTATTTCCTGGGTTGATTGCGTTGGTGGCCTGGTAGCCGATGATGTGACTGTATCCAAACCGCCTTGTACGCACCAGTGCGGTGCGACAGGCTGCACAAATCAAGGGGTCAGCGACGCCACAGGGCGATACGCGGTCATGCTTTCGTGGCAGGCGTGTTGATCTGGCACACGAGAGCGGCCGCCTGCACGCCGCTGCGCACGGCCGCCTCGATGGTGGCCGGATAGTCGCCGGCCGTGTAGTCGCCGGCCAGCACCAGGCCCGGCAAGCCGGTGGCGTTGGCCGGGTGCGGCAAGTCCGGCGTGCAGGCAAAGGTGGCGCGTTTTTCGGTAATCACCTGCGTCCAGGCGGGCTGGGCCAGCTGCGGCATGCGCAATACCTGCGCCAGTTGCGCCGCCACCGCCTGCGCCAGGGCCTCGTGGCCTTGCGTGGCGGCCTGGCCCGAGGCGCTGATCACCACCGCCAGCAAGCCCGCTTGCCGCGCATCGAGCTGCCCCCGGTCGAACACGAACTGGCCCCAGTGCGCCTGTTCCGTTGCATCGACCAGGGCGTAAAAGGGCAGGTCCAGGCGCACGGCGGTGTCGTACTGCAGGTAGCAGGTGCTGATCGGCTCAAAGGCAAAGGCCTGCAATTGCGCGACCACGCCCTCGACGGCTGGATCGCCCACGCTGGCCAGCAGGCTGGCGGCCTGGCTGCTGGAGGTGGCCAGCACCACGCGGTCATGGGTGGCTGCACGGTTGAGCTGCCAGCGTCCGTCCGGCAACGCTTGCAGGGATTCAATCTTGACACCCGGCCTGACTTGTCCGCCATGGCTTTCCACATAACGGGCGGCGGCTTCGGGAAACAGCGCGCTCAAATTGGTTTTCGGAATCAGCATGTCCGAGGCGCGGCGCCGGCGCGCGCCCAGACTGTCGCGCAGTACGTTGACGAAGACCTTGGCCGAGGCCCGTTCGGGCGGCGTGTTCAGCGCCGCCAGGCACAGTGGGCGCCACATCAGCTGGATCAGGCGGTCGGTCTGGTCGAAGCGCTCGAGCAGTTCGCTGACCGTGCAATCGTTGTACAGCTGCCAGCCCATCCAGCGCATGGCGCTGGAAAAACGCATCAGCGCTACCTTGTCGGCCCGTGCCAGGCCCTTGGCGCGCAGCAGGGCCCACGCCAGGTGCAGCGGCGCCGGCCAGCGCGGTGCAATAAAATCCATGCCGCCGCTGCCGTCCGGATAGCGCATCTGCAAAGGCAGGTCGAGGATGACATCGCTCGGATCTTGCCCCGACAGTTTGAGCAGGCGCAAGGTTTCGGTATAGGCGCCCAACAGGATATGCTGGCCGTTGTCCAATACAGTGAGTTTGTCCTGCGCCTCGCGTTCAACCTTGCGCGCGCGGCCACCGAGGGTGCGCGCCGCTTCGTAGACGGTGGCGGCATGGCCGGCGCGCGCCAGTTCCATGGCGGCGGCGCAACCGGCCCAGCCGCCGCCGATGACGGCGACCGACAGTGCTTGCAAGACTGCCTTAGCCACGTATCCAGGTCTTCCAGGCCAGCCACAGTTTGCGGATCGGCGTCAGCGAGATACGCTGCTTGAGCACATGGTAGCCGTCGCGCTCGACTTCATTGAGCAGGGTGCGGTAGATGGCGGCCATGATGAGCCCCGGGCGCTGGGCGCGGCGGTCTTCCGCCGGCAGCAGCGCGAACGCCTCGTCATAGGTCTTTTGCGCGCGCGCCACCTGGAAACGCATCAGGTTTTCAAAGTTTTCGGTGTGGCGCGCGTTCAGCAGGTCGGCCGCCGTGACATTAAATTGCTGCAATTCGCTGATCGGCAGGTAGATGCGCCCCTTGCGCGCATCTTCGCCCACGTCGCGGATGATATTGGTCAGCTGGAAGGCATGGCCCAGTTTTTCCGCGTACAGCAGGGTTTCCGGGCGGGTCGCGCCAAAAATACTGGCCGACAAGATGCCCACCACGCTGGCGACATGCCAGCAATAGCGGCTCATGGCCTGGTAATCGAGGTAGCGGGTCTGGTTCAGGTCCATTTCCATGCCGTCGATAATTGCCTGCAAGTGCTTTTCTTCCAGCTTGTAGACGGCCAGGTGCGGTTCCAGCGCGCGCATCACGGGATGGGTGGGGTTGCCCTCGTACATGGACTTGACTTCCTTGCGCCACCAGACCAGCTTGGTACGTGCCACGTTTTCGTCCGTGCAGTCGTCCACTGTATCGTCGACCTCGCGGCAGAACGCATACAGGGCCGTGATCGCCTTGCGGCGTTCGACCGGCAGGAACAGGAAACTGTAGTAGAAGCTGGAGCCGCTCTGGGCGGCCTTTTGTTGGCAATATTCGTCGGGAGACATAGTCAAAAGTGCAAGGGTTACAGATCGAAGCCGCTATTCTATCGTCTTAGCGGGTAGGCGACGGTGGAAATAGCGGGTTTTCTTGAGCGGCGGCCGCCACGCTTTTGCGCGACATGCGCAGGGCGCGCCAGAAAATCACCAGCCAGTCGCGCCTCGACAGTTTCGGGCGGCGCCGGAATACGTCGTAATTGACGGCCTCGATCATTTCCAGGATGCGCAAGCCGCCTTGCACCACCAGCCGCAGCTCCCAGCCGATGCGTCCGCGCAGGCGCAGGGCCAGCGGCGCGCCGGACAGCATCAGCGCGCGCGTGCGCGTCACTTCGAAACGCATCAGCGCGCTCCATTTGCCATGCGCTTCGGGCCGTTCGAAGGCGGCCGGCGAGACGGCAAAGCGGTTCAGGTCTTCCATCGGCAGGTAGATGCGCTCCTTCTGCCGGTCGATCGCCACATCTTGTAAAAAATTAATTAGTTGCAAAGCAGAACATATTGCGTTGGAATCGCGTACATTCTCTTCATCGGCCGCCTTGTACAGGCTCAGCATCAACAGGCCGACCGGATTGGCCGAGCGGGCGCAATAGTCGAGCACGTCGGCATGGCTGGCGTAGCGCGTGGTCACCACATCTTGCTTGAAGGCGGACAGCAAGTCGTAAAACGGCTGCATCGGCAGCTCGAATTTGGCGATGGTGGCGGCCAGGCGCACGAACATGGGGTTGGTTTCCGGTTCTTGGCGCTCGATGCGTCCCAGCGCCGCCTCGTATTCCTGCAGCGCGGCCAGGCGTTCGGCGGGCAGGGCGTCGCCTTCATCGGCCAGGTCGTCCGCGCTGCGGGCAAAGGCATAGATGGCCTCGACGGCGGGTACCAGGCGGCGTGGCAATAAAACAGATGCTACAGGAAAATTTTCGTAATGGTCTACAGGCATGAACACACTTCTCTCATCATGCACGGCCAGCAACGGCCGATGCAAAGGTGACACAGTAAATAGTTATCGACGCAATAAAACAATGATTAATGACGCAAAAGTCACTAAAAAAATACCGCCACGATTATAATTACTAACCAGAAAGTCAGTAAGGAAAGACACTTCCTCGCAAGACTGTCTGCCATTGTCACAAATTTAAGGATATTGCGTGAGAAAAAGTTTGGCGCTACCCAGTCGGCAGGCAAAAAGTTTCCTCATATAAAAATCTAACAGCCCGCATAGTAAAGGAAAATACCTTGTTTGCCCTGAAAACCCTGCGCCGCGAGACCGGCGCCCCAGCTCTTCCCGCCCTGCGCCTGCTGGCGGCCGCTGCCCTGGCCGCCACGCTTGCCGCGTGTTCCAAGCCCGCGCCCAAGGTCGACGACGTGCGCCCGGTGCGCGCCATCGTGTTGGCCAGCAGCAATGTCGATGTGAATGCCGAGTTCTCCGGCGAAGTGGTGGCGCGCGTGACCTCGCAGCTGGGTTTCCGCGTGGGCGGCAAGATCGTCGAGCGCAAGGTCGACGTGGGCGCCGTCGTCAAGCGGGGCCAGGTGCTGATGCAGCTCGATCCGCAAGACTTGCAATTGTCGCAGGCACAGGCCAAGGCCAGCCTGAACAGCGCGGAAACCAGCCGCGACCTGGCGCGCGCCGAACTGAAACGCTACCAGGATTTGCGCGAAAAGAATTTCGTCAGCCAGGCCGTGCTCGATGGCAAGGATGCCACCTACAAGGCGGCGCAGGCGCAGGTCGAAGCGGCGCAGGCTGTCTACCGTGGTCAAAGCAACCAGTCCGGCTACGCCAGCCTGTTGGCCGACGGCGACGGCGTGATTACCCGCCTTGACGGGGAAGTCGGGCAGGTGGTGTCGCCGGGCACGCCGGTGGCCGTGCTGGCACGCAATGGCGACAGGGAAGTGGTGATTGGCATTCCGGAGGACAAGGTCGAGACCATGCGCGGCGTGAAAAACGTGGTGGTGCGCCTGTGGGCCGACCCGAAACAGGCGCTGCCGGGCAAGATCCGTGAAGTGTCTCCGGTGGCCGACCCCGCCACCCGTACCTATCTGGCCAAGGTGACCATCCCCAACGCGCCCGAGGCGCGGCTGGGCATGACAGCGGTGGTGCAATTCGCATCCACCACGGCAACGCCGCAAATCAGGGTGCCGCTGACGGCGCTGTTCAATGAGAAATCGCAAAGCTCGGTGTGGGTGGTGGAGAACGGCGCCGTGAAACTGGTGAATGTCACCGTCGGCGGCGTGGCCGGCAATGATTTGTTGCTGAGCTCTGGCGTGAAAGAAGGCCAGACAGTGGTCACGGCCGGTGTCAATCTGCTGAAACCGGGCCAGAAGGTGACGATCCTCGGCGCCGAGCTGGCGGCGCCCGCCAAGGCCGCGCCTTTGGGTACCGCAGGGGCCGCCAAATGAAGGGCGGCTTCAATCTGTCACGCTGGGCGCTCGAGCATATACCACTGACGCGCTACCTGATGGCGGTGCTGCTGATCGGCGGCATGCTCAGCTATGCCAACCTGGGGCAGGACGAAGATCCGCCGTTTACCTTCCGCGCCATGGTGCTGCAGGCGTACTGGCCCGGCGCCACCGCCTTGCAGATGGCCGAGCAGGTAACCGACAAGCTGGAACGCAAGCTGCAGGAAACCCCGTATATCGACGAGATCACCAGCTATTCCAAGCCGGGCGAGACCTTGATTTTGCTGGAATTGCGCGAATCGACGCCGCCGAAGGAAACTGCGGCCGCCTGGTACCAGGTACGGAAAAAAATCGGCGATATCAAGAATACCTTGCCGGCCGGCGTGGTGGGGCCGTTCTTCAACGATGAGTTCGGCGACACCTATGGCTCCATCTTCGCCCTGTCCGGCGATGGTTTTACCTATGCCGAAATGAAAGATTACGCCGATGACGTGCGCCAGCAATTGCTGGGTGTGTCGCAAGTGGCCAAGGTGGAACTGTTTGGCGTGCAGGATGAAAAGGTCAATATCGTCTTTTCACACAAGAAATTCGCCCAGCTGGGCATCCCGTTCGAAGCCATCGTCAATCAGCTGTCGGAACAGAACAGCATCAACGCCACCGGCGTGCTGGTCACGCCGACCGACAATCTGCAGGTGCGGGTCACGGGCGCCATGGTCAAAGTGAAAGACCTGGAAAACCTGGAGCTGCGCGCCAATGGCACCACTTTCCGCCTGGGCGACTTTGCCACCGTGAAACGCGAATTCATCGATCCGCCCAAGGACAAGATGCGCTTCAACGGCAAGGAAGTGATCGGCCTCGGCGTATCGATGGAGAAGGGCGGCAATATCATCGAGATGGGCAAGGCCTTGCAGGCGACTGTCACGCGCATGGAAAAAGCGCTGCCGGTCGGCATCCAGCTGGAACGCGTGTCGAACCAGCCGGCGTCCGTGTCGGCCTCGGTCGGTGAATTCGTCCATACCCTGATCGAAGCCATCCTGATCGTGCTGGCCGTCAGCTTCGTCGCGCTGGGCTTGCATACAAAACCGCTGCGCATTGACGTGCGCCCGGGCCTGGTGGTGGCGCTGACCATCCCGCTGGTGCTGGCCGTCACCTTTTTGTTCATGCGCATGCTCGACATCGACCTGCACAAGATTTCGCTGGGCGCCCTGATCATCGCGCTGGGCCTGCTGGTGGACGATGCCATCATTGCGGTGGAGATGATGGTGCGCAAGATGGAGGAGGGCATGTCGCGCTTCGACGCCGCCACCTTCGCCTATACCTCGACCGCCATGCCGATGCTGACGGGCACCCTGATCACGGTGGCGGGCTTTTTGCCGATCGGCCTGGCCAAATCGACCGCCGGCGAATACACCTTTTCGCTGTTCTCCGTCAATGCGCTGGCGCTGATCATCTCGTGGGTGGTGGCGGTGGTGTTTACGCCGTATATCGGCTATTTGCTGCTGAAGGTCAAGCCGCACGCCAATAATGACCATGAGCTGTTCGATACGCCGAACTTCCGCCGTTTCCGCCGCGCCGTCACCTGGTGCGTGGAATGGCGCAAGACCACCATTGCCGCCACTCTCGCCATCTTCGCGCTGGGCATCTACGGCTTCAATTTTATTGAAAAACAATTCTTTCCAGATTCCAGCCGTCCGGAACTGATGGTGGAGATGTGGTCGCCCGAGGGGACGACGTTTGCGGCCAATGAAAAGCAGGTGAAGAAATTCGAAGCGTTCGTGAGCAAGCTCGACGGCGTGGACAGCGTGACCAGCTATGTCGGCACGGGCAGCCCCCGTTTCTACCTGCCGCTGGACCAGATTTTCCCGCAGACTAACGTCTCGCAGATCGTGGTCCTGCCGAAGAGCCTGGCCGACCGTGAATTGCTGCGCAAGAAGATCGTCGATGTCTTCAAGCAGGATTTCCCGGAAGTGCGGGGCCGTGTAAAACTGTTGCCGAATGGCCCGCCGGTGCCGTATCCGGTGCAGTTCCGCGTCACCGGCACGGAAGTGGCCACGGTGCGCCATATCGCCGACCAGGTCAAGGATATCCTGCGCGCCAATCCGAATACGGTGGGTGTCAACGACAACTGGAATGAGTCGGTCAAGGTGATGCGCCTGGACCTTGACCAGGACAAGATGCGTGCGCTGGGGATCACGTCGAAGACCGTGATGCAGGCCGCCAATACCATCCTGTCGGGTACGGTGATCGGCCAGTTCCGCGAAGACAACAAGCTGATCGACATCCAGGTACGCCAGCCACTGGAAGAGCGCAACACGATTTCCGTGCTGAACGACACGAATATCCCAACCGCGAATGGCAAATCGGTGACGATTTCGCAGATCGCCCGCGTCCATTTTGTGTGGGAGCCGGGCGTGGTCTGGCGCGACAAGCGCGAATGGGCGATTACCGTGCAGTCCGACGTGGGCGACAATATCCAGGGCGCCACCGTCTCGACCCAGCTGGCGCCGCAACTGGATGCCTTGCGGGCAAAATTGCCGCCCGGTTACCGCATCACGCTCAAGGGCGTGGCGGCCAACAGCGGCAAGGCCGAGGCGTCGATCGCGGCCAATCTGCCGCTGGCAATTTTCCTGATATTCACCTTGCTGATGCTGCAGCTGCACAGTTTCTCGCGCGCGCTGCTGGTCTTCCTGACAGGGCCGCTCGGTGTGGCGGGCGCCGCGTTTGCCTTGCTGGCCTTGCACCGTCCGCTGGGCTTTGTCGCCAACCTGGGCGTGATCGCCCTGTTCGGCATGATCATCCGCAACTCGGTGATCCTGGTCGACCAGATCGAGCAGGATATCAAGGACGGTTCCGCGCCGTGGGACGCCATCATCGACTCGGCCGTGCGCCGCTGCCGTCCCATCGTGCTGACGGCCGCCGCCGCCGCGCTGGCCATGATCCCGCTGTCGCGCTCGGTGTTCTGGGGGCCGATGGCGGTCGCCATCATGGGTGGGCTGATCCTGGCCACGGCCTTGACCTTGCTGTTCCTGCCGGCCCTGTATGCGGCCTGGTTCCGCGTCAAGAAGCCGGTGGCGCTGGACAAGTAGTCCATCAGGGCGGCCCGCAGTAAAAAAGGCGGCATTCCTCAGGGAAATCCAGTAGAATGCCGCCTTTGCTCTGGCAGCCAGCTTTTATGGCAAGTAACATCAGCCATGCCAGAGCGAGGTAGCCAGATCGCTCCCGAGTTGTTAAAATCAGGAGTGTCTGGACCAGGCAGCAGAAGTAAGCGGTAAGCGGATGTGGTGGAATTGGTAGACACGCTGGTCTTAGAAGCCAGTGCTTCGGCTTGGGAGTTCGAGTCTCCCCATCCGCACCACCCCAGGCGGTTCCAGCCTGGACGTGCAATCAGGTTTTTCTCCGGCGAACATGCCATTCTCTCCATTTGATCGTTTCAGTCAGCTTTCGAAGCGCCATTTCGGCCGTTTTTCTGCATTTCAGCGTAAAACAGGCGGTTTTTGCATGAAAACTTGGCCCTTTCGGTATTTCTTTGTTTGGGGCGTGGCGGCAGATGACATATACTAATAGACGAAGCGGGCTGGAAAGCCTCGTTTCAGGCGATAACAAGGAATGCCGGAGATAGCGGCACAGACAGGGGGCAAGCAGGTTGTGGTGAGTCATTTGCCGCCGCCGGTATTCTCTGTGTCCGGGCCGCAAACCCGGGCCACTTTTCCAGGTCCTTTGTTATAATGCCACGCTTTACCGAATGAAGCCCGGCCCTGCGATTTATACATGAAGCAGTGCCGGACAGTCGGAGCCCTGCTGCAGTTTGAAGACAGCGGATTGTCTGGTGCCTGGTGATTATCGCCGGGCAGACCGGGTCCATTACCCTGTCGTCATGCTGGGCAGATGAATATGCGAGCGAGTGAAGCTGGACCCATGTCTTGCCGCCAGTGATGGCGCAAGGGGTCGGGTCTTCTTTTCTCGCACCAACAGTGTTTATTTTTTGGACGATTTTTTACATGGCAACTGCAGTCGAAACCTTGGGCAAACTCGAACGTCGTATCACCATCTCCTTCCCGCTGACGGACGTCCGCACGGAAGTCGAGAAGCGCCTGAAAGTGCAAGCCCGTACGGCCAAGGCACCGGGCTTCCGTCCGGGTAAAGTGCCGTTGAAAATGGTCGCGGCACAATACGGCTATCAAATTGAATCCGAAGTGCTGAATGACAAAGTCGGCCGCGCGTTCAACGACGCCGCCAACGAAAACAATCTGCGCGTGGCCGGTTTCCCGAACATCGTGCCGAAAGAAGAAGCCGCCGAAGGCCAGCTGGCATTCGACGCAACGTTTGAAGTGTATCCGGAAGTCACCATCGGTGACCTGGCCGCCGTTGAAATCGAAACCGTGCAAGCCGAAGTGTCGGAAGCCGAAATCGACAAGACCATCGACATCCTGCGCAAGCAGCGCGTGCACTTCCACACCAAGGGCGAAGCCGGCGAACACGGCGACGGCGGCGAGCCAGTCGCTGCTGAAGGCGACCGCGTGACGGTGGACTTCGTCGGTTCGATCGACGACGTGGAATTCCCTGGCGGCAAAGCTGATGGCTACGCTTTCGTGCTGGGCGAAGGCCGCATGCTGCCGGAATTCGAAGCAGCGACCCTGGGCCTGAAAGTGGGCGAGTCGAAGACTTTCCCATTGTCGTTCCCTGAGGACTACCATGGCAAGGACGTGGCCGGCAAGACCGCCTCGTTCACGATCACCCTGCAAAAGCTGGAATGGGCGCACCTGCCGGAAGTCGACGGCGAATTCGCCAAGTCGCTGGGCGTTGCCGATGGCGACCTGGCTAAAATGCGCGAAGACATCAAAGTCAACCTGCAACGCGAAGTCGCTGGCCGCGTGAAAGCACGCAACAAGGAAGCCGTCATGGACGCGCTGGTCAAGGTTGCCGAGCTGGACGTGCCAAAAACGCTGATCACCCAGGATTCGGACCGCCTGGCTGAAATGACCCGCCAGGACATGGCGCAGCGCGGCATGAACGTCAAGGATGTGCCTTTCCCACCAGAACTGTTCGCGGAAAAAGCCGAGCGTCGCGTACGCCTGGGCCTGATCCTGTCGCAACTGGTTGGCGACAACAACCTGCAGGCAACGCCTGAGCAAGTCAAGGCGCAAATCGAAGATTTCGCCCAAAGCTACGAAGACCCGCGCGAAGTGCTGAAGTACTACTACAGCGACCGTCGTCGCCTGGGTGAGATCGAAGCCCTTGTATTGGAAGAAAACGTCGTCACTTACGTGTTGGGCCTGTCGAAAGTGACCTCGAAAGCAGTTGCTTTCGATGAACTGATGGGAAGCAACGCACAAGCGTAAACCAGTTGGCATCCGGATGCCGCCATCTGCCGCAAGGCCGGGGCGGCGCCCTCTAACTGCTTCACAAGGAAATGAAATGACAGGTATGAACCGTAATCCAGCGCTGGACACACAGATGCTCGGCCTGGTGCCGATGGTGGTGGAACAAAGCGGCCGCGGCGAGCGCTCGTATGATATTTACTCGCGCCTGCTGAAGGAACGCTTGATTTTCATGGTCGGTCCGGTCAATGACCAGATGGCCAACCTGGTCGTGGCCCAGCTGCTGTTCCTGGAAAGCGAAAATCCGGAAAAGGAAATCTCGCTCTACATCAACTCGCCAGGTGGTTCGGTTTCGGCCGGCATGGCCATCTACGACACGATGCAGTTCATCAAGCCGGACGTCTCGACCCTGTGCACCGGCATGGCCGCCTCGATGGGCGCGTTTTTGCTGGCCGCAGGCGCCAAGGGCAAGCGTTTTTCGCTGCCGAACTCGCGCATCATGATTCACCAGCCGTCCGGTGGTTCGCAAGGCATGGCGTCCGATATCGAGATCCAGGCCAAGGAAATCCTTTACCTGCGTACACGTCTGAACGGCATCATGGCCGAACGCACGGGCCAGTCGATCGAACAGATCGCCAAGGACACCGACCGCGATCGTTTCATGTCCGCCGACGAGGCTGTCGAGTACGGTTTGATCGACAAAGTGTTGACCAGCCGCGCTTGATGTGCCCCTACCGGTATTGCTAAGTATTTAAGTAAACGCCCGGGCGCTCAAACGTTCGGGCGTTTCGCTTTTATTTCGGGTAGCATGGTGCTTGTGCATGCTTATCCGACTTGCGCCATGGGTGCCAGCCTCACGGGGTTGGCACCGCCTTCCCGGCCAGCGATTTTGCAATATTGTTAATGCAGTTCCAACCAAAATGCCTTATGTCAGACAAAAAATCCTCTAGCGGCGAAAAATTACTGTATTGCTCGTTCTGCGGCAAAAGCCAGCACGAGGTGAAGAAACTCATCGCCGGTCCATCCGTCTTTATTTGTGACGAATGCATCGACTTGTGCAACGACATCATCCGTGATGAAACGTCGAGCATCGAGACGGTGACCGGCGCCAAGTCGGACCTGCCGACTCCGCAAGAAATTGCCGCCATGCTCGATCAGTACGTGATCGGCCAGCAGACTGCCAAGCGCATCCTGTCGGTGGCGGTGTACAACCATTACAAGCGCCTCAAGCACCTGGGCAAGAAAGACGACATCGAACTGGCCAAGAGCAACATCTTGCTGGTCGGTCCTACCGGCTCGGGCAAGACCCTGCTGGCCCAGACCCTGGCGCGCATGCTCAACGTGCCGTTCGTGATCGCCGATGCGACTACCCTGACCGAAGCCGGTTACGTGGGCGAAGACGTGGAAAACATCATCCAGAAGCTGCTGCAAAGCTGCAACTATGATGTCGAAAAAGCCCAGCGCGGCATCGTCTATATCGATGAGATCGACAAGATTTCGCGCAAGTCCGATAACCCGTCCATCACGCGCGACGTGTCGGGCGAGGGCGTGCAGCAAGCGCTGCTGAAGCTGATCGAAGGCACCATGGCCTCGGTGCCGCCACAAGGCGGGCGCAAGCATCCTAACCAGGACTTCGTACAGATCGACACGACCAACATCATGTTCATCTGCGGCGGCGCGTTCGACGGCCTGTCGAAGGTCATCTCGAACCGTTCCGACAAGAGCGGCATCGGCTTCTCGGCCAGCGTGAAGAGCAAGTCGCAACGCTCGGCCAGCGATCTGCTGCTGGAAGCGGAACCGGAAGACCTGGTGAAATTCGGCCTGATCCCGGAACTGGTGGGTCGCCTGCCCGTCATCGCCACCCTGGCGGAACTGACGGAAGAGGCGCTGATCCAGATCCTGGTCGAGCCGAAGAATGCGCTGATCAAGCAATACTCGAAGCTGCTCGACATGGAAGGCGCGGAACTGGAGATTCGTCCGGCCGCCCTGCATGCGATCGCCAAGAAGGCGCTCGCGCGCAAGACCGGCGCGCGTGGTTTGCGTTCGATCCTGGAGCACGCCCTGCTGGACGTGATGTACGAACTGCCGAGCCAGCAAAACGTGGTGAAGGTCGTGATCGACGAAAACACCATCACCAGCGGCGCCAAACCTTTATTGATTTACCAAGAGACCGCCAAGGCCTCCGGAGAAAATTGATTACTGCTGAGACATTTGCATGAAAAAGGGTTTTGATTCCTTAATGCATGGCAGTACAATTTAAATCAATAATATTGCAGGCTTCAATCGGAAAGCCACTCGCGGCAGACCTGCTGCGCGTGGCTTTTTTACTATGAATGCCGCATTTATTAGAGTCATGCGGGTGTGTTTTGCGAAATAAACAAAAGAAAGTTTGTTTCACAGAATTATTTATTCTCGCCGGTCTTGTGTTTTGGCAGCGAGCGCCAACATCGTAAACACGCTTTCTATAAGGTACGCCATGACAACTTCCAAATTAACTGAGCAAACTCAACTGCCGTTATTGCCGTTGCGGGATGTCGTCGTTTTCCCGCATATGGTGATACCGCTGTTCGTTGGCCGTCCAAAGTCGATCAAGGCGCTGGAAGCTGCGATGGAGCAGGGCAAGAGCATCATGCTTGCCGCTCAAAAAGCAGCTGCGAAGGACGAACCATCGCCTTCGGACATCTATGAAATTGGCTGCGTCGCCAATATCCTGCAAATGCTCAAGCTGCCCGACGGCACCGTCAAGGTGCTGGTCGAAGGCGCACAGCGTGCCCGTATCAACCATATCAGCGATGCGCCCACGCACTTCATCGCCGACCTGACGCCGCTCGAATCCGAGCCGGGCGACGAGTCGGAAGTCGAAGCCATGCGCCGCGCGATCGTGCAGCAGTTCGACCAGTACGTCAAACTCAACAAGAAAATCCCGCCAGAAATCCTGGCGTCGCTGTCGGGCATCGACGATGCCGGCCGCCTGGCCGACACGGTCGCGGCCCACCTGCCGCTGAAGCTCGAACAGAAACAGGTCATCCTGGAAATTTTCAGCGTGGCCAAGCGCCTCGAACACCTGCTGGGCCAGCTCGAAGGCGAGCTCGACATCCTGCAAGTGGAAAAACGCATCCGTGGCCGCGTCAAGCGCCAGATGGAAAAGTCGCAGCGCGAGTACTACCTGAACGAACAGGTCAAGGCGATCCAGAAAGAACTGGGCGAGGGCGAAGATGGCGCCGACCTCGACGAGCTGGAGAAAAAAGTCGCTTCGGCCAAGATGCCGAAGGAAGCGCTCGACAAGGCCACCAACGAGCTGAAAAAGCTCAAGCTGATGTCGCCGATGTCGGCCGAAGCGACCGTCGTGCGCAACTATATCGACACCCTGGTCAACTTGCCGTGGAAGAAAAAATCCAAGGTCAACAATGACCTGGCGAATGCCGAAAAAGTACTCGAGGGCGATCACTATGGCCTGGACAAGGTCAAGGAACGCATCCTGGAATACCTCGCGGTGCAACAACGCGTCGACAAGCTGAAAGCGCCTATCCTGTGCTTCGTCGGTCCTCCGGGCGTCGGTAAAACCTCGCTGGGCCAGTCCATCGCCCGCGCCACGAACCGCAAGTTCGTGCGCATGGCGCTGGGCGGCGTGCGCGACGAAGCCGAGATCCGTGGCCATCGCCGCACCTACATCGGCTCGATGCCGGGCAAGATTTTGCAATCGCTGTCGAAAGTCGGCGTGCGCAATCCCTTGTTCCTGCTCGATGAAGTCGACAAGATGGGCGCCGATTTCCGTGGCGATCCGTCGTCGGCCCTGCTCGAGGTGCTGGACCCGGAACAGAACCACACGTTCTCCGACCATTACATCGAAGTCGATTTCGACTTGTCGGACGTGATGTTCGTGGCGACCTCGAACTCGTACAATATTCCGCCGGCCTTGCTCGACCGCATGGAAGTGATCCGTTTGTCCGGTTACACGGAAGACGAGAAAACCAGCATCGCCCAGCGTTACCTGCTGCCGAAACAGATCAAGAACAACGGTCTGAAAGAGGAAGAGATTTCGGTGGCCGAGTCGGCATTGCGCGACATCATCCGCTACTACACGCGGGAAGCCGGTGTCCGTTCGCTGGAACGCGAAGTGTCGAAGATCTGCCGCAAGGTGGTCAAGATGCTGCTGCTGAAAAAGTCGGACAAGAAGGTGATCGTCAACTCGAAGAACCTGGATAAATTCCTCGGTGTGCGCCGCTATGATTTTGGCGTGGCCGAGAAAGAAAACCAGGTGGGCCAGGTGGTGGGTCTGGCATGGACCGAAGTGGGCGGCGATCTGCTGACCATCGAAGCCGTGTCGATGCCGGGCAAGGGCGCGATCATCCGCACGGGCACCCTGGGTGACGTGATGAAGGAATCGATCGAAGCGGCCCGCACCGTCGTGCGCAGCCGTTCCGCGCGCCTCGGCATCAAGCCGGAAGCGTTCGAGAAGAGCGATATCCACATCCACGTGCCGGAAGGCGCGACGCCGAAGGACGGTCCGTCCGCAGGCGCCGCGATGACGGTGGCGATGGTGTCGGTGTTTACGGGCATCCCGGTGCGCGCCGACGTGGCGATGACGGGCGAGATCACCTTGCGCGGCGAAGTATTGCCGATCGGCGGCCTGAAAGAGAAGCTGCTGGCGGCCCATCGCGGCGGCATCAAGACGGTCCTGATACCCGAGCAGAACGTGAAAGACCTGGCCGATATTCCGGACAACGTCAAGAACAAGCTCGAGATCGTGCCGGTGCGCTGGATCGACAAAGTGCTGGAAATCGCCCTCGAACGCATGCCCGAAGCGCTGGCCGAAGTGCCTGCGGTGGAGCCTGTCGCTGCCGCGGCGGCCAAGCCTGACGCCACTGGCGAGGTAGTAAAACACTAACGTTTTACGGCCGTTTTACCCAAACAAGCGCTTTTAGAGCGCTTGTTTCATATTGAAACGTGAATTGCGGCCCCAAAGCGCTTGACACATATACAGTGCGGCTTGTTTAATACGGCTGCACATTTTTTTCGCCGCACCGCTGTAGCGCCAAAAGCGCCGCAACAGCGCGGTAAACGTTTTATACCTTTGTAATTGGGGATGCTAGTGAACAAGACTGAATTGATCGACCACATTGCTGAAACAGCTGACATTTCCAAAGCCGCCGCTGCGCGCGCACTCGACGCTGTTATCGGCGGCGTGACGGAAACCCTGAAAAACAACGACAGCGTGACACTCGTTGGTTTCGGCACTTTCTCGGTAAGCGAGCGTGCAGAACGCACCGGCCGCAATCCACGTACCAAGGAAGCGATCACCATCGAAGCGGCAAAAGTTCCAAAATTTAAAGCTGGTAAAGCTTTGAAGGATGCTGTAAACTAACGGACTTCGGTGAGGTGACAATCACCGAAAACATCTGGCGGCGCTTTCGGGTGCCGTAATTCAGCCCAGGTAACTGGCTGAAACAGATGCAAGTCGTACTGTGTATTTTTCGGAGTGGTAGTTCAGTTGGTTAGAATGCCGGCCTGTCACGTCGGAGGTCGCGGGTTCGAGTCCCGTCCGCTCCGCCAAAAAAATACGCTCTTAGGAGTGGTAGTTCAGTTGGTTAGAATACCGGCCTGTCACGTCGGGGGTCGCGGGTTCGAGTCCCGTCCGCTCCGCCAGAATATGAAGACCCGCGCTGCATGAATATGCAGCGCGGGTTTTTTGTTTTATGCGCCCGATTATCCTGATGCCGGCCGACGTAATTCCCTCGGCCTGTTTTTGATTATCAAATCCACCTTGTTTTAAATCTTGCTTAAGCCTGGACGGGTTTAATGCCGTGGCCGCCATGGCCGCTTGCGGGCCGGGCGCGCGCCCTGATTTACCCTTGCTATAGCGCTATGGGCATTGTAGAATCAGGAGGTAAAGGGGAAGTGGGCTTGTGTCCCGTCCATTCCGCCGAAGAAATCAAGGCGAACGCATGTTCGCCTTTTTTTATAGTGATCCACTCATCCCGAATTGGCTGACCATGTTTGAATTTATTCGTACCCATCGACGTTTGATGCAGTTTCTCCTGATGCTGGTCATCGTCCCGTCATTTGCACTGGTCGGTATCAGTGGTTATCAAAGCTTCGGCGACGGCGCGAACACCATCGCCAAGGTCGGCGACCAGGTCGTGACGCAGCAGCAATATGAAGAAGCGCAACGCCAGCAGATCGACCGCTACCGCCAGATGATGGGCGAGCAGTTCGACCAGAAAATGTTCGATACGCCGGAAGCGCGCCAGAGCATCCTTGACAACCTGATCGCCGAGCGCGCCGTGGCCGCCGAAGTCGGTCACAGCAAGCTGGTCATCAGCGACGCCGTGCTGCAGAAGGAAGTGCTGGAGATTCCTGGCCTGACCATGGCCGACGGTAAATTCGACCTGGAAAAATACAAGGCCATGCTGGCCGCCCAAGGCATGACGCCGCAGATGTACGACGCGCGCCGCCGCAGCGATCTGGCCCTGCAGCAACTGGCCGGCGCCGTGCAGAATACCGCATTTGCACCGAACACCGTGTCGAAGCGCTTGTCGGACATCACCTCGGAAGAGCGCGAAGTGCAGGAGTTGCTGTTGCCGGTGGCCCAGTTCGTGCCGGAAGTCAAAGTGACCGACGCCATGGTCAAGGATTTCTACGACAAGAACGGCAAGTTCTTCGAGATCCCTGAGCAGGCCAAGATCGAATACGTGGTGCTCGACGCCGCCGCCGTGGGCGACCAGGTCGACGTCAGCGACGCCGACGTGCAAAGCTACTACGACAAGAACCAGAAGGCCTACACCACCGCCGAAGCGCGCAACGCCAGCCATATTCTGGTGACCGTCAAGAAAGACGCATCCGCCGCCGACAAGGCCGCCGCCAAGGCCAAGGCCGAAGCCATCCTGGCCGAAGTGCGCAAGGCGCCGGCAACCTTTGCCGCCGTGGCCAAGGCCAAGTCGGAAGATCCGGCTTCGGCCGAACTGGGCGGCGACCTGGGTCCGGTCGTCAAGGACGCGCTGCCAAAACCGCTGGAAGAGGCCGCCTACAAGCTCAAGCAAGGCGACATCAGCGATGTCATCACCTCGGACTACGGCTACCACGTGCTGACCGTCACCAGCGTCAAGCCGCAGCACATCCAGACGCTGGACGAAGTGAAGGGTCAGATCACGGCCGACCTGCGCAAGCAATTCGCCGCGAAAAAATACTCGGAAATGGCCGAACAGTTCACCAACACCGTGTACGAGCAATCGGACAGCCTGAAACCGGTGGCCGACAAGCTGAAACTGAAAGTGGAAACCGTCGCCAACCTGTCGCGCACGCCGTCGCCAGCCCTGGGTACGGCGCCGTACAACAACGCCAAGTTCCTGACCGCCATCTTCTCGAACGATTCCCTGAAGGACAAGCGCAACACCGAAGCCGTATCCGTTGGCGCCAATACCCTGGTCGCCGGCCGCGTAGTGGAATTCAAGCCAGCCTCGAAACGCCCGTTGGCCGAAGTCGACGCCATGATCCGCCAGCGCGTGACCCTGGAAGAAGCGGCCAAGCTGGCCAAGAAAGCCGGCGAAACCAAATTGGCAGCGCTGAAAACCTCGGGTGACGCCACCGGTTTCGGCGCCGCGCAGTGGGTCTCGCGCAGCAAGCTCGACGGCGTGAACCGCGCCGCCATCGCGCAAGTGATGAAGGCCGACACCAGCAAGCTGCCAGCCTATGTGGGCGTGGAATTGCCGGCCCTGGGCTATGGCATCTACCGCGTCGGCAAGGTACAGCAGCCGGCCGAAGTGGACGCCGCGCGCCGCCAGCAAGAGAAAGACCAGATCGGCGGCATCCTGGCGCAACAGGAAATGTTCGACTACGTCGAGTACCTGAAACACAAGGCCAAGGTGAAGATCGTCAAACCGGTCACCGCCGCCGCCCCGGTCGCCGAAGCGCCGTAAGCTTCTTCCGCCGCAAAAAAATAGCCGCTTTCGAGCGGCTATTTTTTTATCTGACCAAACTGTCGGATTACGCCGCTGCGCGGCTAGTCCGACCTACCTTGCCCCCAATAAGGGCGACAACTGCGGCCATATATTTTTCAGAATGACCGGATGCGCCTGGGCGTTCGGATGCAGGCGGTCGGCCTGGAACCATTGCGGCTTGTCCATGATGCCTTCGAACATGAAGGGTACCAGCGGCGCTTTCCATTCTTTCGCCAGCTTGCCGTACACGCCGTAGAACTTGTCGGCATAATCGCGGCCGTAGTTGGGCGGCATGCGCATGCCGACCAGCACCACTTGCGCGCCGGTCTTCCTGGCCGCGTCGCCCATGGCGCGCAGGTTTGCTTCGGCGGCTGTCACGGGCAGGCCGCGCAGGCCGTCGTTGGCGCCCAGCTCGATCAGCACCACGTCGGGATTATGCTTGGCCAGCAGGGCCGGCAGGCGCGCGCGTCCGCCGCTGGTGGTCTCGCCGCTGATGCTGGCGTTGACGATGCGCGTGTCGTTCTTTTGCGCCTTCAGGCGTTGTTCCAGCAGCGCCACCCAGCCCGTGCCGCGCGCCAGGCCATATTCGGCCGACAGGCTATCGCCCAGCACCAGCAGCGTTTTTGGTGCAGAATAGGCGTTCGTCATGCTCGATACCAGCAGCAGGGCTGCCGCAGGAAGCAAGGACAGGGAGCGCCGCCGCGACTGGCTCGTATTTCCGGTACTTATTTGTTCACGAAATTTTTTAAGATAGATCAGCATGCCCGAATTCCCTAAAGCGACTTCCACCAATTTCATTCCCCAGGCAGCATCCGGCCATCAGCCGGCGCCCTCCGCAGCGAACCGTAGCGGCCAGCAAGCCATCGAAGTGGTGGGGCTGGCCAAGCGTGTACCCGATGCCGATGGTGAACTCACCATCCTGCATCAACTTGATTTTACCGTGCAAACGGCAGAGACGCTGGCCATCGTCGGCGCGTCGGGTTCCGGCAAGTCCACCTTGCTCGGTTTGCTGGCCGGCCTCGATACGCCCAGCGCCGGCAAGGTGATCCTCGACGGCACCGATATCTTCGCCCTGGACGAAGACGGCCGGGCCGGCTTTCGCAAGGAAAAACTCGGTTTCGTGTTCCAGTCGTTCCAGCTGCTGGCCCACCTGACTGCGCTGGAAAACGTGATGCTGCCGCTGGAACTACGCGGCGACCCGGACGCCAAGGAAAAAGCGCAGGCCATGCTGGGCCGGGTCAACCTGGGCAGCCGCTTGAAGCACTATCCGAAATATCTGTCCGGCGGCGAGCAGCAGCGCGTGGCGCTGGCGCGCGCCTTCGTGACCGAACCGCCACTGCTGTTTGCCGACGAACCGACCGGTAGCCTGGACGCCGCCACCGGCGAAGCCGTGATCCAGCTGATGTTCGAGCTGAACCGCGAACGGGGCTCGACCCTGGTGCTGGTCACGCACGACACCTCGATCGCGGCGCGCTGCGGGCGCACCATCACGATTGCGGCGGGGAGGTTGGTTTAATGACGTCCGTGGTGGTGTCGGGTTACGCGCTTGCGCGCTAACCCGACCTACCCGATCCACGATGCCTGGTGATCGTAGGTTGGATTAGCGCAGCGTAATCCAACACAACAATGCATATTATGCCGACAAGGCATTGATCAACTTGCGTATCGCGGGGATCAATTCGCCGGCCGTCAGGCCGATCGGCCCGGCGCCCGAGGCCACCAGCGCATCGGCCGCCGCGCCATGCAGCCACACGGCGCCCAGCGCCGCTTCCCATTCCGGCCAGCCCTGCGCCAGCAGGCTGCCGCACAGGCCCGCCAGCACGTCGCCGGTGCCGGCCGTTGCCAGCGCAGCGCTGCCGCTGGTGTTGACCACCACGCCGCCATCCTGGGCCGCAATCACCGTGCCCGAACCTTTTAATACGACGATCACGCCCAGTTGCGCCGCCAGTTGGCGGGCGGCGGCCAGGCGGTCGGCCTGCACTTCGGCCACCGTCATGTCGAGCAGGCGCGCCGCTTCCAGCGGATGCGGCGTCAGGATGGTGGCGCCGGCGCCGCTGCGCGTGGCCAGCGCCGATTGCAGTTCCGGTTCGGCCGCCATCAGGTTCAGCGCGTCGGCATCGAACAGCAGCGGGCTGTCGCTGTCGATGGCCCGCTGCAGCAGTTCCACGCTGTCGCTATCGCTACCCAAACCCGGGCCGGCCACCAGCGCGCTGAAGGCGATGCCGGCGAAATCCATGTCCTGCGCCCGCTTGCACATCAGTTCGGGCTGGCCGCTGTCATACGCCGGCGGCGTGCCTGCAAACGCGACATGCACGCGGCCCGCGCCCGCATGCAGGGCCGTGCGCGCCGACAGGATGGGCGCGCCCGCCATGCCGGTGGCGCCGCCGATCACGGCCACGCTGCCATGGCTGCCCTTGTGCGTGTTTTGCCGGCGCGGCCGCAGGTGGCGCGCGAACAGGTGCAGGCCATTCAATTGCGCGCCGGCCTGCGGCAGCAGGGCCGGCGCGATCGCCAGCGCCGCCACTTCCACCTCGCCCGCATGGTCGCGGCCATCGGCCGTGTGCAGGCCCGGCTTGTCGCCGATAAAAGTAATCGTGTGCGTGGCGCGGACAGCCACGCCATCGACGGCGCCCGTGTCGGCATGCAGGCCGCTGGGCACGTCGAGCGCCAGCACCGGGCAGCTTTGCTGGTTCACCAGTTGCGCCATCTCGCGGTACACGCCAGCGAGCGGGCGCGTGGCGCCGATGCCGAACAGGCCGTCGATGATCAGATTCCATGGCGCGGCATTGATGGCGGCGCTGGCCATGGTGGTGGCGCCATCGATAAAGCGGGTGGCGCTGTTGCGCGCGCGCGAGGCGGCCTGCTCGCGCTCGGGCGAGGTGGACGATGCCTCGGGCGCCAGCCACACCAGCACTTCGATGCCGGCGCCGGCCAGGTGGGCCGCCGCTTCCAGCGCGTCGCCGCCGTTGTTGCCGGGGCCGGCCAGCACCAGCACGCGCATGTGGGCCGCATCGCCGTCTTCCAGGTGGTTCAGTATTTTCAGGGCGGCACTGGCGGCGGCCTGGCCGGCGCGGGCCATCAGGGTGCCTTGCGGCAGGGCGGTTGCAGCGGCCGCTTCGATGGCGCGGATCTCGGCGATGCCGTAGAGCGGGGTGGCGGTGGCAAGCAGGGTCATGGGGCGTTTCCTCAGTCAATATGCGACCAACATAAGGCCGATGGACGCGCAATGCAAGGCGCACGCGTGCAAAACGCCGGGCAATCGAGCGGCTACAATAAGCATCTCACTTAGCGGAGGCACCATATGGACTGGCAATTCTGGATCGACCGTGGCGGCACCTTTACCGATATCGTGGCGCGCCGCCCCGATGGCAGCCTGGCCACGCACAAGCTGCTGTCCGAGCATCCGGGCCAGTACCGTGATGCCGCGCTGGCCGGCATCCGCCAGTTGATGGCCGTGGCGCCCGATGCGCCGTTGCCGGTGGACGAAATCGGCGCCATCAAGATGGGTACCACGGTGGCCACCAATGCGCTGCTCGAGCGCAAGGGCGAACCCACCGTGCTGGCCATCACGCGCGGCTTTCGCGACGCGCTGCGTATCGCCTACCAGAACCGCCCGAAACTGTTTGCGCGCCAGATCGTGCTGCCCGAACTGCTGTACCGCGAGGTGATCGAGATCGATGAGCGCATCGGCGCGCATGGCGAAGTGGTGCTGCGACTCGATGAGGCGGCCGCGCGCACGGCGCTGGCAGCGGCTCATGACCGTGGCCTGCGCTCGATCGCCATCGTGCTGATGCACGGCTACCGCCATCAGGCGCATGAAGCGGCGCTGGCGCGCATCGCGCGCGAGGTAGGCTTCACCCAGGTATCGGTATCGCACGAGGTGAGCCCGATGATGAAGCTGGTGGCGCGCGGCGATACCACCGTGGTCGACGCCTATCTGTCGCCGATCCTGCGCCGCTATGTCGACCAGCTGGCCGAAGAACTGCCCGGCGCGCACCTGCAATTCATGCAGTCGAACGGCGGCCTGACGGACGCGCGCGCCTTCCAGGGCAAGGACAGTATTTTGTCCGGCCCGGCCGGCGGCATCGTCGGCATGGTGCGCGCCAGCGCGCTGGCCGGTTTCGACAAGGTCATCGGCTTCGACATGGGCGGCACCTCGACCGATGTGTCGCATTACGCGGGCGAGTTCGAGCGCGTGTTCGAGACCCAGGTGGCCGGGGTGCGCATGCGCGCGCCGATGATGAGCATCCACACGGTGGCGGCCGGCGGCGGCTCCATCCTGCACTTCGACGGCGCGCGCTACCGCGTGGGTCCGGACAGCGCGGGCGCCGATCCGGGACCGGCCAGCTACCGGCGCGGCGGGCCGCTGGCGGTGACCGACTGCAACGTCATGCTGGGCAAGCTGCAGGCCGCGCATTTCCCGAAATTGTTCGGCCCGAATGCCGACGAGGCGCTGGACGTGGCCGGCGTGCGGGCCCAGTTCGAGGCGCTGGCGCGCACCGTGGGCAGCACGCCGGAAGACGTGGCGCAGGGCTGTATCGCAATTGCGGTCGGCAATATGGCCAATGCCATCAAGCAGATCTCGGTGCAGCGCGGCCATGACGTCACCGGCTATGCCCTCACCAGCTTTGGCGGCGCGGGCGGCCAGCACGCCTGCCTGGTGGCCGATGCGCTGGGCATGAAAACCGTCTTCATCCACCGCCTGGCCGGCGTGATGTCGGCCTATGGCATGGGCCTGGCCGACCAGAGCGCGATGCGCGAGCGGGCCATCGAAGAAAAACTGGGCGTGGACTTGCAGGCGCCGCTGGCGGACCTGGGCGCACAGGCGCGGGACGACCTGCTGCGCCAGGGCGTGGAGGCGTCGCGCATTACCTTGCTGCGGCGCGTGCACCTGCGCTACGAAGGCACGGATTCGGCGCTGGTGGTGCTGTTCGATAGCGATGCGGGCATGCAAGCCCAGTTCGAAACGGCCTATCAACAACGGTTTTCCTTCCTGATGCCGGCGCGCGCGCTGATCGTCGAAGCGATTTCCGTCGAAGCCATCGGCGCCTCGAACGCGCCGGCCGAAACAGCGCCCGCGTGGCCGGAACGGATTGGGCCGCTGGCGCCGATCGATACCGTGTCCATGTACTGCGATGGACAGTGGCGCGACAGCGGCCTGTATGCGTTTGATGCGCTGCGCCCCGCTGACGCCATCGACGGCCCGGCCATCATCACCGACGCCAACGCCACCACCGTGATCGAACCGGGCTGGCGCGCGCTGGTCTCCACGCAAGGCCACCTGGTGCTGCGGCGCGTGGCGGCCTTGCCGGCCCGGCAGGCGATCGGCACGCAGGCGGACCCGGTGATGCTGGAGATCTTCAATAACCTGTTCATGTCGATCGCCGAACAGATGGGTTTGCGGCTGCAGAACACGGCGCATTCCGTCAATATCAAGGAGCGGCTCGATTTCAGCTGCGCTATTTTCGACGCTGGCGGCAACCTGATCGCCAACGCGCCCCATATGCCGGTGCACCTGGGCTCGATGGGCGAGAGCATCCGCACCGTCATGACCCGCAATGCCGCCAAGATGCGGCCCGGCGACGTCTATATGCTGAACGATCCTTACCACGGCGGCACGCACTTGCCCGACGTGACGGTGATTTCGCCGGTGTTCGACCTGGCCGGCGTCACCATCCTGTTCTATGTCGGTTCGCGCGGCCACCATGCCGATATCGGCGGCACCACGCCCGGCTCGATGCCGCCGGACTCCACGCGCATCGAGGAAGAGGGCGTGCTGATCGATAATTTCAAGCTGGTCGACGGCGCCACCGGCCTGCTGCGCGAAGCGGAAACCCTGGCCCTGCTGGCAGGCGGCGCCTGGCCCGCGCGCAATGCGCGGCAGAACCTGGCCGACCTGCGCGCCCAGGTGGCGGCCAATCAAAAAGGGGCGGACGAACTGCACAAGATGGTGGCGCATTTCGGCCTGGAGGTGGTGCAAGCGTATATGGGCCATGTGCAGGACAATGCCGAGGAAGCGGTGCGCCGCGTGATCAAGACGCTGAAAGACGGCGCCTACACTTTGGCGTTCGATAACGGCGCGCAGATCCAGGTGGCGATCCGCGTCGATGCCGCCACCCGCAGCGCCACCATCGACTTTACCGGCACGTCCGCCCAGCTGCCGAACAACTTCAACGCGCCGTCGGCCGTCTGCATGGCGGCGGTGCTGTATGTGTTCCGCACCCTGGTCGACGACGAGATCCCGCTGAACGCCGGCTGTTTGAAACCACTCACCGTGATCATCCCGCCCGGCTCCATGCTCAAGCCGCAGTACCCGGCCTCGGTCGTCTCGGGCAATGTGGAAACCTCGACCTGCATCACCAATGCTCTGTATGGCGCACTGGGGGCGATGGCGGCGTCGCAGGGCACGATGAACAACTTCACCTTCGGTAACGACAAATACCAGTATTACGAGACGATTTCGGGCGGCTCGGGCGCCGGCCCCGGGTTTGACGGCACCAGCGTGGTACAGACGAACATGACCAATTCACGGCTGACGGACCCGGAAATCCTCGAATGGCGCTTTCCCGTGCGGTTGGACAGCTACGCCATCCGTGCAGGTTCGGGCGGCGCCGGGCGCTGGCAGGGCGGCAATGGCGGCGTGCGGCGCGTGCGTTTCCTGGAAGCGATGACGGCGGCCATCCTGTCCAACAACCGCGTGCATCCGCCGTTCGGCATGGCGGGCGGCGCGGCAGGCGCGCTGGGGCGCAATTATGTCGAGCGCGTCGACGGTTCCGTCGAGCACTTGCCGCATATCGGCAAGGCGCAGATGCGGCCGGGCGATGTGTTCGTGATCGAGACGCCCGGCGGTGGCGGCTACGGCATGCCCGAATAAGCCGGTTGCGCGCCCGTCAGCTGCGCGCGCAACCGCCCCACGTCGCGCATCGGCGCGCGGCCGAACTGGCGGCTGTATTCGCGGCTGAACTGCGATTCGCTGGCGTAGCCGACCCGGTAGCCGGCTGTGCCGGCGTCGATTTGTTCCACCAGCAGCAAGCGCCGCGCTTCCTGCAGGCGCAAGGTTTTCTGGTACTGCATCGGCGTCATGGCCGTAATTGCCTTGAAATGGTGGTGCAGTGACGACACGCTCATGTTGGCCACGCCAGCCAGTTGCTCGATGCGCAGCGGCTCGCAGTAATTATGCTGTATCCATTTGATGGCTTGCCCGACCTGGTGCGACTGGCTGCTGGCCAGGGACATATGGCGCAGCCGCGCGCCGACCGGCCCCTTGAGCAGGCGGTAGGTCAGTTCGCGCTGGATCAACGGTGCCAGCGCCGCGATATCGGATGGCTGATCCAGCAGGCGCACCAGGCGCAGCATGGCGTCGAGCAGGTCGCCCGGCACTTCGCTGACGGAAATACCGCGCGTGACCGGGATCTGGCGCGAGAAGGACGCGTCGTCGCGGGCCGTCAGCGCGGCCACGTCGGCGATATCGATGCCCAGCACCACGCACAGGTGCGGCGACTGCGCGCTCGCTTCGACCACGCGCGCCTGCACCGGCAGGTCGACCGACGTCAGCAGATACTGCATGCGGCTGTAGTGAAAGACCTCGCTGCCCAGTGTCACTTCTTTCGCGCCCTGGGCGATGATCGCCACGCTGGGGCGCGCCGCATGGCACAGCGAATCGGTCGGCGCGTCGCGGCGCTGAAAGGACAGGCTCTCGATCGCCGTGCCGTAATCACCGCTGCCGGGGGCATGGCGGCTGATCAGGGCGGCGATTTCATCTTGCGGTAACAGGATAGGTGTCATGGTGGCGCCAGTGTAGCAGGGCGGCGCTGCAAGCGCAGCGTGTTGCCGGCCACATTCGGACTATCGTGCAAAGTTCTTGCAGGATCGCGGTAACGTGCGCTGCCGTGCTGGTGCACACTGTGACCTGTCGCATGCACGCCATGCGTGATCCCCGCAACCAGACCACAGGAGTGTTCAATGACCACCACCGCCAAAGGCTACGCCGCACTGAGCCCGACCAGCAAACTGCAGCCATTCACGTTTGAACGCCGCGCCCCGCGCGAAGACGACGTCGCCATCTCGATCAAATACTGCGGCGTATGCCACTCCGATATCCACCAGGCCCGCGACGAATGGGGCGGCGCTGCGTTCCCGATGGTGCCCGGCCATGAAATCGCCGGCATCGTCACCGCCGTCGGCGCCAATGTCAGCAAGTTCAAGGTGGGCGACCATGTGGGTGTGGGCTGCTTCGTCGATTCCTGCACCACCTGCAAGACGCGCAATGTCGACCTGGAACAGTATATGCCCGGCCTGGTGCAGACCTATAACAGCGTCGAAGCGGACGGCAAGACGGCCACCCAGGGCGGCTATTCGGACAGCATCGTCGTCAAGGAAGGCTATGTATTGTCGATACCCGACAACCTGCCGCTGGACGCCGCCGCGCCGCTGCTGTGCGCCGGCATCACGCTGTATTCGCCGCTGAACCATTGGAAGGCCGGCCCCGGCAAGCAGGTGGCGATCCTGGGCATGGGCGGCCTGGGCCACATGGGCGTCAAGCTCGCCCACGCCATGGGCGCCGAGGTGACGGTGCTGAGCCAGACCCTGTCGAAGCGCGAAGACGGCCTGCGCCTGGGCGCATCGCATTACTACGCCACCAATGATGCCGAAACCTTTACCAGGCTGGCCGGCACCTTTGATCTGATCATCTGCACCGTCGGCGCGTCCATCGACTGGAACCAGTACATCAACCTGCTGAAAGTCGATGGCAGCATGGTCATCGTCGGCATTCCCGACGGCGCCGTGCCGCCGATCGGCGCCTTCGGCCTGGTCGGCGCGCGCCGTAGCCTGTCCGGCTCCATGATCGGCTCGATCAAGGAAACCCAGGAAATGCTGGATTTCTGCGGCAAGCACAATATCGTCTCCGATATCGAAGTGATCCGCATCCAGGATATCAATGAAGCGTTCCAGCGCGTGGTGAAAAGCGATGTGCGCTACCGCTTCGTGATCGACATGGCGTCGCTGGCGGAGTAAGCTGCAATTTGTTGTTGTCGCTGAAATATAATCAAATAATTCAATTATTCATAAATAATTGGTGAAATTGATTTTATTTGTTGTTATCGCCTGCTTGTCGTGACACAATTACTTGTGAGCATCGCATAAGGATAGCAAGCAATGAGTCAGGACAGCAGGCAGGCAGGGACAAACACGGGCAAGCCCGGTGCGATCAGGAAGATCGCCACCGGGCAGTTGCGCATGGGCATGTATGTCCACAAGCTGGTCGGTTCCTGGCTGACGACGCCATTCTGGCAAAGTTCCTTCCTCGTCGATTGTCAGCAGACGATCGACAAGATACGCGCCAGCGCCGTCACGGAGCTGTGGATCGATACCGGCAAGGGCTGCGACGTACAGGTGGTGTCGCCCGAACCGTGCGGCGCGCCCGCCGTCGCTGCGGCCATGTCCGCCGTGCCGGCGCCCGCGCCGGCTTTCCGTTTCGCCCCCGCCCCCCCCGCGCCCATGGCCCAGGAGCTCAAGCGGGCCGTCGCCCTGATCGATAAATCGAAGGTGGCGGTGCTGTCCATGTTCCAGGACGCGCGCATGGGCCGCGCGATCGACCTGGAGGGGGCTTTGCCGATGGTGGACGAGATCGCCGGCTCGGTGATCCGCAATGCCAGCGCGCTGATCGGCCTGGCGCGGCTGAAAACCGCCGACAACTATACCTATATGCACTCGGTGGCCGTGTGCGCGCTGATGATCGCGCTGGCGCGCCAGCTGGGCCTGGACGACGCCGTCACGCGCGAACTGGGACTGGCCGGACTGCTGCACGACGTGGGCAAGATGGTGCTGCCGATGGCCATCCTGAACAAGCCGGGCAAACTCACTGTCGAGGAGTTCGATATCGTCAAAGGCCACCCGGCGGCGGGCCACGCCATGCTGCTGGGCGCCGGCGGTATCGGCGCGGTCGCGCTGGATGTGTGTTTGCACCATCACGAAAAATTCGACGGCAGCGGTTATCCGCATGGCCTGCGCGGCGAAGAGATCAGCCTGCATGCCCGCATGGGCGCCATCTGCGACGTGTACGACGCCGTCACGTCGAACCGCCCGTACAAGGCGGGCTGGGGACCGGCCGAGTCGCTGCGCCGCATGGCCGAGTGGGGCCGGGCCGGGCATTTCGACGAAAAAGTGTTTGCCGCCTTTGTCAAATGCCTGGGCATTTATCCTGTCGGCACGCTGGTGCGCCTGCGCTCGGGCAGGCTGGGCGTGGTGGCCGAACAGCCGGCGAGCGGCTCGCTGCTGCTGCCAAAAGTGAAGGTATTTTTTTCCAGCAAATCGCAGACCTATATCGTGCCGCAGCTGCTGGACCTGGCCCAGCCTGGGGTCGCCGACCCCATCGTCTGCTGCGAGGAGGCCAGCTCATGGGGGCTGGTCGATATCGACCGTTTCTGGATCGGCGAAGGCTGTGGCGGCCGCGCCTGAGCCTGTCTCTCAGGCGTGGTGCGTGTCACTGAAGCGCGCCTGGATGTCCAGCAGGCGCGGCATGATCCCGATGAACAGCGAGGTCAGCACAGGATCGAAATGGCTGCCGGCGCCGCCCTGCAGGTGCGCGATGATGTCGTCGATGTTCCAGGCCGGCTTGTAGGGGCGACGCATGCTGAGCGCATCGAACACGTCCGCCAGTGCGACGATGCGTGCCGACTCCGGGATGTCCGCGCCCTCCAGGGCGCCCGGATAGCCGCTGCCGTCCCATCGTTCGTGGTGCCTCAGGGCCACTTCGGCCGCCAGCCGGAATACCGGCGCCTCGCTTTTGCTCAGGATGTCGTGGCCGACCTGGGGATGCGTCTTCATGATGATCGATTCGTCCGCGTCGAGCGGGCCCGGCTTGCGCAGGATCGCCTGCGGCACGCCCAGCTTGCCGGTGTCGTGCATGGGTGCGGCCAGTTCCAGCTGCGCGCAGCGCGCAGGTTCCCAGCCGGCGGCGCCTGCCAGCGCGGCGGCATAGGCTGCCATGCGCCAGATATGGGCGCCGGTATCGGTGTCGTTATAATGACCGGCATGGCCCAGCATCAGGATGGCCTCGCGGTAGCTGCGTTCCAGCGCGGTGGCGCGGACCAGCGACAGATGGGCCGCCACCCGGGCGCGCACCAGCGGCGCGAGCACGGGCTTGACGATGTAGTCGACGCCACCCGCCGCGAAGCCGGCCGTTTCCTGTTCCTCGCCGCAGTTGGCGGTGACGAAGATGACTTGCAGCGCCTGCGTCGGGTCGATCTGGCGCAGCTGCGTGCACAGAGCATAGCCGCTGATGTCCGGCAGGCCTATGTCGAGCAGCACCAGGGCCGGACGGTGCTTGAGCACGGCTGCAATGGCCTCGGCGCCATTGCGCGCGTACACCAGGCGGTAATCGCTGCCCAGTATGCTGCGCAGCAGGGCCAGGTTGGCCGGCTCGTCGTCGACAGCCAGAATGACGGGCAGGTTCATGGCTCACTCCTCGATGGATGAAGGGTGGCGCATGGACAGGCTGCGTGCCGCCGTTTCGGCGCCGCGGAAATCGAAACAGGACAGTGGCGCCGCAATCAGCTCGATGTCGCCGGCCGGCAACAGCAGGCGCAGTTGATCGAGCAGTGCTTCGGCCGGCGCCGGATCATCGGCGTCCAGTGCCGTGATCAGCCGTTCCAGCAGGGCCTGCGCACCGGTGCCGCAGGCCGCCGTGGCGCGCAAGGCGGCCGGGCTGTCCCGCAAGTAGGCCGCGATGGCGTCGACGGCGCGCGCCAGTTCCGCCGCCAGCGGCGCCAGCGAGCCGCGCGCTTCGGCGCCGCTGGCCAGCAGGCGTTCGGTTGCCTGCGCCGCGCGGTGCAATGCCGGCAGCGCCAGGTTGCCGGCGATACCGCTCAGCTTGTGCGCCAGCGCCAGCGCGGCGCCGGCTTCCCCGGCATCGAGGTAGCGGCCGATCAGGGCCGCGCTGCCGCCATGGGCGTCGCCGAAGCGCTCCAGGTGCTGCCGGTAAGGCGCCTCGTCGAGCCACAGCGCCAGGCCCTGCCGCAGGTCGAATGCGCGCTCGCGCCCGCCGTCCGTGGTGGCCGCCGGAATCACTGCCAGCGGCCGTGCGCTGTGCGCGCCGGACTGGCGCCGGTGCAGCCGCGCGATCAGCGCGATCGTGGCCGGCACATCGAATGGTTTGCCGATAAAGGCGGCCATGCCCGCCTGGAGCGCCGCTTCCTGCTGCGCCTTGAACGCGCCGGCCGTCAGTGCGATCACGGGCAAGCTGTCGAACTGCGCCATGCGCCGTAGCCGCCGGGTCGCCTCGATGCCATCCATGACCGGCATCTGCACATCCATCAGCACGATGTCGGCCAGGGCGGGATGGGCGCACAGCCAGTCCAGCGCCTGCTGGCCGTCATGGGCGAACACCGGCCGGGCGCCCTGATCGCGCAAGATCTGGCCGGCCACGTCGCGGTTGATCTCGCTGTCGTCCACCACCAGCACGCACACGTCCTGCAGCGCGCGTCGCGGCGGCTCATGGGCCGGCAATCCGGCCGGGCAGGGTGGGATGGCCGGCAGCAGCCGCAAGGCAATAGTGAAGGAAAATTCGCTGCCCACGCCCGCTTCGCTCTGCAACGCCAGTTCGCCCCCCATCAACTGCACCAGCTGGCGGCAGATGGTCAGCCCCAGCCCGGTGCCGCCGAAGCGCCGGGTGGTCGAATTGTCGGCCTGGGTGAAGGCCGAGAAGACCGCCTCGCGCATGTCGGTGGCGATGCCGATGCCGCTGTCGCGCACGCAAAAGCGCAGCCGCACCACGTCCCCCACGCAGCCCTCGACGGCGATACGCAGCTCGACCTGTCCGGTGGCGGTGAACTTGACCGCGTTGCCCGTCAGGTTGACCAGCACCTGTTCCAGCCGCAGCGCGTCGACCAGCAGCGCCAGCGGCTTGCCAGTGGCCGCCACGGCCATGCCGGAGGCAACTTTGTCGAGCACGTCGGCCAGGCAAAACGGCGCCTGCTCGATCTGCATGTGGCCCGCTTCGATCTTCGAGACATCGAGCACGTCGTTGACGATGGACAGCAGGGACTGGCCAGCGGCGCGGATCTTGCGGGTCATGGCTTGCGGTTCCGGTTCAAGCCGCGCCCTCTCGAGCAACCACGTCATGCCAAGGATGGCATTGAGCGGCGAGCGGATTTCGTGGCTCATGTTGGCAAGGAACTGCGCCTTGCCGCGATTGGCCGCTTCGGCGGCGTCGCGCGCCCGGGCCATGTCTTCCTCGGCGCGCTTTTGGGCCGAAATATCCTGGGCGAAGATCAGCGTCGCCGGACCATCGGCCAGCATCACCCGCGTGGTGGTCTTGAGCACGGGTACCGGCCGGCCCTGCTTGCCCAGGCCCAGCGCCTCGAACCGCTGTTCGCTGGGCGAATCGGCTTCGATCAGCGCTTCATGGCCAGCGAGCACGGCGCGCGACTCCGCCGCGATCATGGCGCGCCACGGCAGGCCGGCAAGATCATCCTCGGCGGCATAGCCGTGCAGCGCGCGGTAGCGCGGATTGGAGTAGATGAAATGGCCGCCGCGCAGGATGGCGATGGCCAGCGGCGCATCTTCGATCAGGGTGCGGAAGCGAGCCTCGCTGCCGGCGATGGCCAGCATGGCCTGGCGTTCCTCTTCCTGTCCGGCGCGCCAGCCGGCCAGATGGGCGCGGCGCCGCTGCATCCAGTACAGCACGGCGGCGGCGCATAGCGCCAGCAGGCCGGAGACCAGCAGGTAGGCACGGGCCTGCCCGCGCAGCGGTGCGGCGATGGCCGCTTCGTCACGGCTCAGGCCGATCACGATGGCGCGGTCCATATGCAGCGATGGCGGGCGGATTGTCTCGAGCGCCATCACGCGCTGTTCGCCGGTGAGGTAGACCTTGCCGCTGAGGATGTTCTGCCGCAGGGCGCTGTCGCGGTGACGCCGGAAAAACGTGCCGGGACGATCCAGGTTGGTGCCGTCGATGCCGGGCCTGCTCGGATAATTGAGCAGTTGCCGCCCATCGCCATGGGCCGCCACTGCCCAGACATCAGGGGCGTACATCGCCGTGCGAAATTTGGCGGTAAAGTACTTCGGATCGAGCGTGGCCAGCACCACGCCGCCGAAACCGCCGTCCTTGCGCGGCACCATGCGCGCCACAGAGATGATCAGGTCGCCACGGATCGAGCGGTAGGGCGCTGCCACGTACAGCGTGGCCGCATCCGGCGCACGCAGCATGGACTGGAAATAGGCGCGCTGCGAAAAATTCCTGCCGATCACGTCAGGCATGCTCGATGCGGTCGCCACGCCGTCGCGGTCGAGCACCACCAGCGCCCGCACGCCCGGCATGGCGCCGACCATCGCGTCGAGCCGTCGCGGCAGTTCCAGCGCCACCGCGGGACCGGGCGGTGCGCCGAGATAGTCGTGGATAATGCCGGCCAGCGCCGCATTGGTGGCTTGCAGATCCGTTTCGATGTTGTTGGCCAGCAATGCGGCCAGTACGCGCAGCCGCTCATGCTCCGTTTCCTGCTGGCGCGCGCTTTCGGCCAGGTGGGAGAACGCCAGGCCGCTGCCGGCCAGCAGCAGCACGGCCCCGAGCGCCAACCACTCGGCAAGGTGGCGGCGCAGTGTCGTTGGGTCGGTTTTTTTGGCCATGCCACGATGCTATACCGTGCCCTTCCTATCGACAATGATATAGGTGACTACCATCATGATAGTGTTGCTAAAATGTAAAAATCTAAGGCGGGTCCGCATTGAATGCGACCCGGTTGCGCCCCTGCTGCTTGGCGCGGTAAAGCTCGGTGTCCGCTGCGCGCAGCAGCACGCCGGGACTGGACTGCCGATGCGGCAGGCAGCTGGCCGCGCCGGCGCTGATGGTGGCGATGCGGGGGCCGCCGGCCGGCAGGTGCGGGATTGCCAGCGCGCGCACCGCTTCGCACAGCGCCAGCGCCAGCGCAGCCGTGCCGGCCAGGTCGGTGCCCGGCAGCAGGCAGACAAACTCTTCGCCGCCATAGCGCGCCAGCAGGTCGTGCGGCCGCTTCAGGTGGTGGCGCAGTGACGCGGCGATCGCGCGCAGGCAGTCGTCGCCGGCCTGGTGTCCATAGTGATCGTTATAGCGCTTGAAATGGTCGACATCCATCATGATCAGTCCCAGCGCGGTTTGCTCGCGCACGGCGCCCTGCCAGGCGATGTTGAGACGCTGATCGAAGTGGCGGCGATTGGCCACGCCGGTCAGGCCGTCCATGTAGGCCATTTCACGAAATGCATCGGCCTGGAATTTCAACGCCAGGTGGGTGCGCACGCGGTTATGCAGCGTCACGGCATTGACCGGCTTGACGACAAAGTCGACGCCGCCAGCGTCCCAGCAGGCCATTTCCGCTTCGGCGCCTTCGTCGCCGGTGACAAAAATGACCGGGATGGCATGTGTTTCCTGCCCCAGTTTGAGTTCCCTGCACACTTGCAGCCCGCTCAGGCCGGGCATTTGCACGTCCAGCAGCACCAGGTCGGGCAGTCTCTCGCGGCACAGGCGCAGCGCCTGCGCGCCATCGGTGGCGACCAGCACTTCGTGCTCGGCGCCGAACATGCCGAGCAGCAGGCGCACATTGCCCGGCTGGTCGTCGACCACCAGCAGGCGGCCTCGCCGGCCATGCAGATCGTAGGGGTTGGGGCTGGCTTCATTCACGCTGTGTTTTCCTTGAATTTGATGGCGCGCAGCATGACGGCGGCCTGTTCCAGCGCCTCCGCGAAGCGCAGTTCTTCGACCGCCGCAGCGAGCCTGTCCATGCCGTCCGGCGCGGTCGCGCCATGGCGCGACCGCAGCGCATCGAAACAAGGCAGGGCCGCGCCATTTGCGCCGGCCAGCAGGCGCATCAGCGCCTCGATCCCCTGCGCCAGTTCGCCCGCCGCCGGTTCTTCTTCGGGCGGCCGCTCATCTTCGCCGGCGGCCTGGCGCGCCGCGGCGCAGGCCGCCGGCAGCGCCGCCAGCAAGGCCTCGATGGCCTGCCGTGCGGCGCCGCCATCCTGCGGCGCCGACTGCTCCGCCTGCCGTGCCAGCGCGGCGACACGTTCGGCGCCGGCTGTCGCGGCCAGGCCCTTGATCTGGTGCAGCAGGGCGGCATCCGCGGCGGGCGCGTTGCGCAGGCGCGCCGCCAGTGCCTCGATCTCCGGCACGAAACCGCGCAGCAGGCGCCGGTAGAGCGCCACCTGGCCGCCGCAGCGGCCCAGCGCGGCGGCGGCGTTCAATACGGGCTGCGCATCGGACGGTACGGGACGCGTCCGCGCCGGCGCCGCAGGCACTCCACCGGTCAGCGCCAGGATCACGGCGACCAGCTGCTCCAGGTCGAACGGCTTGCCGACATGCTGGTCCATTCCGGCCGCCAGGGCCGCGGCGCGGTCGCCGGCCATCGCATTGGCCGTGACGGCGATGACGGGCAGCCGGCCGGCATGCGGCAGCGCGCGGATCGCGCGCGTGGCCGCATAGCCGTCCATGCCGGGCATCTGCACGTCCATCAGCACGGCGTCGCAGCGTTCCGCCGTGCCACCGAGGATATCGAGGGCGGTCTGGCCACAATCGGCCAGGGTGATCGCCGCGCCTTCGTGGCGCAGCAGCTCGAAAGCGAGCTGGCGGTTGAGCGCGTTATCCTCCACCACCAGCAGGTGCAGGCCGGCCAGGCGCTGGCCTGGCCTGTGCCGCGGCTTGGCCAGCGTCGCCGCCGTGCGGCAGGCCGTGATGCTGTCGTACAGGGCGGACGCGGTGGCCGGCTTGACCAGCAGGGCGTCGGGCTGGTCCGCATCGGCATCGTCCGCGCGAGGACCGCCGAGCGCGCCGGCGTGGCCGTCCAGCAGCGCGACCAGCTTGCCGTCCGGCGCCATGCCGCGCAGTTGCCGGCACAGCGCGGCGCTATCGGGGCTGGCCATGTCCCAGTCGAGCAGCATCAGGTCGTAGCGGGCGCCGCCGGCCGCCAGCGCGAGCGCGGCGGTGGCGCTGCCGGCGATGTCGACGTGGCAGCCGAACGACGCCAGCATGGCCGCCAGCACGCGGCGCGCACCGGCATGATCGTCGGCCAGCAGGCAGCGCAGTCCCTGCAGGTCGGCCGCCGGCAGCGGCGTTCCGGCCGGAGCCTGGGTCGCCGTGCAGTCGATCTCGAAGCTGAAGGTGCTGCCGGCGCCGGGCCGGCTGTCGACCCGCAGCTCGCCGCCCATCAGCCGCACCAGGCGCTGGCTGATTGCCAAGCCCAGTCCGGAACCGCCATAGCGCCGGGCGGTGGACGCTTCGGCCTGCGAAAAACCTTCGAAGATGCGCTCGCACTGGTCGGCGGCGATGCCGATGCCGCTGTCGCGCACGAAGAAAGCCAGCCTGAGCGGTTCTTCGGGACCGCTGGCGCGCCGGCATGACAGCACCACTTCGCCGCTGTCGGTGAACTTGATGGCATTGCCGGTCAGATTGATCAGCACCTGCTGCAGGCGCAGCGGATCGGCGATGATCCAGGCCGGCAGGCCCGCTTCGAGGTCGTACAGCAGTTCGATGCGCTTGTGGCCCAGGTTGGCGGCCAGGATCACCGCCGTTTCCGCCAGCAGCCGGTCGAGCTTGAACGCATGCGCTTCAAGGCTCAGCTTGCCGGCTTCGACGCGCGAGAAATCGAGGATGTTGTTGAGCAGGCCGAGCAGGGCGCGTGCGGCCTGCTCGGCCTTGTTGGCATGGTCGGCCTGGCGCGCTTGCAAGGGGCTTTGCCGCAGCAGCTTGAGCATGCCCAGCACGGCGTTCATCGGGGTGCGGATTTCATGGCTCATGTTGGCCAGGAAGTCCGATTTGGCGCGATTGGCCGCTTCCGCTTCGCTGGTGCGCACTTCGAGCGCATGGCGCGCGGCGCGCCGTTCGCTCAGGTCGGCCGCCATGCCCAGGTAACCGATCAGGGTACCGTTTTCATGCTTGAGCGCGGTCACCGACAGCAGTACCGGCACGCGTGCGCCGTCCTTGCACAGGAAGGTCCATTCGTGTTCGTTGGGCAAGCCCCGCAGCGCCTTGGCGACGAGTACATCGAAGCCCGTCGCGAGCGGCTGGCCCAGTTCGCGCGCAAATTCCGCGGCCCGCGCCGCCACCTCGTCCGGGTCATGAAAAATCATCGGCGTGACCCGTCCGATGACCTCGTCGGCGGCATGGCCGAGCAGGCGCTGCGCCGCCGGATTGAAGACGGTGACCAGGCCGCTGATATCGCTGGCGATGATTGCATAGGCGGCGTTGTCGAGGATCGCCTGCTGCTGCGCGGCCAGGTCGCGGATTTGCGCGGTGCGCTCGATCACCTGGCGTTCCAGCGAGCGGTTCAGCTCGAGAATCTGCGCCGCGCTGGCCTTCTGTGCGCTGATGTCGCGCACGGTCTTGGCCGCGCCGATCACATTGCCGTTGGCGGCGCGGATCGGTGAAATCGTCACGGACACGTCGACCAGAGTGCCGTCCTTGCGGCGCCGCCTCGTCTCATGGCTCGATATCACCTCGCCGCCCCGGATACGTTCCAGTATCTGGCGCTCCTCCTCCACATCGCTGCCCGGCATCAGCAGTTGCGCCAGCGGCCGGCCGCAGGCTTCCTGGGCGCTATAGCCGAAAATCCGTTCGGCGCCGCCGTTCCAGCTGGTGATGACGCCGTCGAGTGTCTTGCCGATAATGGCGTCATGGGAGCTGGCGACGATGGTGGCCAGTTCGGCCCGCTCGCGCGCCGCGCGCCGCCGCAGCCGGTACAGCAGCAGCAAGGCGCCGCTGCCCAGCAAGGCGCCGCTGAGCGTGACCAGCAGGGTATGGAGCCTGGCGGCGTTGATGGCGGGCGCCAGCAGCGCTTCGGGCAGGGCGACGATCAGCGTCAGGTCGCGTTGCCGCCGCTCGGGATCGAGGCGCACACGGCTGACGGCGAGATATTCCACTTCCCGGCCAAGGCGCGCGGCCATGCCGTCGGCGCGCCGCACCGGCTGGTGCTCGTCCTGCCAGCGCCAGCGCTGTCCGCGTTCCTGGCCGAAGCTGCGCGCGGCATCCGGCTGCAGCAGATAGCCGCCGCCGCCATCGAGCAGGTACATGCGGAAGTCGCCGCTCTGGCCGGTACTCAGGCGCGCCAGCGGCGCATCGAGGTTCAGGTTGAGCACCACCACGCCGGTGAGGCGGCCGTTTGCGCCGAATACCGGCGTGGCCGCGCGCAGCACACGGTGCAGCGGATACTCGATGCGGCCGGCCTCGCGCTGCAGGCTGAAGTCGGACATGTGCACCTGGCCTGGCGCCAGGGCGGCGGCGGCTCGCACGTAGTCGCGCTCGCCGAGCCGTTCCAGCCGGCCGGCGGGCGCCACGCTGATGCGCGCACCACGCCGGTCGACATGCACCAGTTCCCGCCAGCCATCGGCCACGCCGATCAGGCGTGTCTGGCCCAGTTCCGGCTTGGAGGCAAGAAACGCCGACAGGACCTGCGGCAGCTGCGCGCTGCTTTGCCGAGGCACCGCCTCGGCCAGGAACAGCGCGTCGCGCCGCAGCTGTTCGATGTCGGCGGCCATGCCGGCGGAGCGCAGCTTGACCGAGGCGGCCATGCGCGACTGGTGCGACGCCAGTAGCTGACCGCGCTCGCGCTGGCCGGCCAGGTACGCGAGCAGTATCGTGCTCAGCACGAGCAGCGCCAGGCACGACGCCACCAGGATCGCCGTGCGGCGGGTGCTGGCGGCCGGAGGGTGGGCAATGGAAGTGGACATGAAGGCGCGCCTGGTTGATGGATAAATTATTGCCGGTAACGTATGTTTCCACAAATAAACAATATAATCAACAAATATAACGATTTAAATGAATATGTGGTTTTTTTACGCGACACTGCCGTGTGTCAATCCGCTTCGGCTTGCCGGTATCCCGCCGCACCGGGAAGCCGCAGGGAAAAGGTGGAGCCGTGGCCGGGGGCGGAGTCCAGCCTGAGCGCGCCGCCCATCAGCGCCGCCAGGTGCGAGGCGATCGACAGCCCCAGGCCGGCGCCTGCGCGGGCGCGGTTCGGCGCGTCGTCGGCCTGGGAGAACTTGTCGAAAATCCCTGCCTGCAGCGCCGGCGCGATGCCGGGGCCACTGTCGGCTACCTCGAAGGTCCAGCCTTGGGCATCGGCGGCCACCCGCAGCGTGACATGGCCGGCGCGGGTGCAGCCGACCGCATTGTCGAGCAGGATGTCGAGCACGCGCACCAGCTTGGCGCGGTCGGCATGCAGCGGCGGCAGGCCCTCGCGCAGTTCCAGTTCCAGCGCCAGGCCCTTGCTCCTGGCCTGCGCGCGATGCGGCGCCAGCGCCTGTTCCAGCATCGGTGCCAGCGCCACCGCGGCGCTGGCCACGCGCAACTGGCCCGATTCGAGCGCGCTCAGCTCGAGCACCGCCTCGATCATGGTCAGCAGCCGGCGGCCGCTGTCGCGCACCGCCTGCGCGAATTCCACATGCAGCGGCTGCTGCAGTTCGTCGAGCAGCAGCTCCGAAAACCCCATGATGCCGTTCAAGGGGGTGCGCAGTTCATGCGACATGTTCGACAGAAAGCGGGACTTGGCCTGGTTGGCGGCGATGGCGCGCTTGCGGCTGGCGATCAGGCGGCCGACCAGCACAAGCAGCGCGCCGCAAAACAGCATGATGGCGGCCGTGCTGACGCCAGCGAGCAGCAGCGACTGGTTGCGCCGCGAGACATACTCGGCCAGCACCGCATCGCTGTCCAGCCCGACAAGCATGTACAGCGGATAGCCGGCCAGCTTTTCAAAAGCGTAGTGGCGCAGCACGCCGTCGACCGGGCTGCGTTCGATGAAGGTGCCGCGGTCGCGCCCCTGCATCTGCGCGAACAGGGCGCTGGCGCCGAGATACTGGCCGACCGAATCGATGCCGCCGACACGCCGCGCGCGCACCACGCCGTCGGTGCCGATCATGGTGATCGAGCTGCGCTCGCCCAGGTCGACCTCGTCGTACAGGCGGGTGAAATAATAAGGGTCCATCGACACCACCACCACGCCCTTGAAGGCGCCATCGGCATCGTTGATGCGGCGCGTCATCTGGATCGACCATTTTTTCGAGACCCGCCCCAGCACCGGCTTGCTGATAAAGAGCCCGCCGGTATCGCGTTGCATGTGCACCCGGATATGTTCGCGGTCGCTCAGGTTGGTCGGCTTGAATGGCTGGCTCGACAGCACGGTGTCGCCATGCGCATCGACGATGGTAAACAGATTGTAGAGATTGCCCGGGTTCAGGCCGTTCCTCAAGTCCTCGCGGATATCGAGCGCGCGCCCCATCGCGTTGTAGCGGTAGCGCAGGTAAGTGACGGCCTGGTCGGCCGCTTCGATCGTGCGCACCGCGTGTTCGTCGAACACGCGCGCCATGCTGCGCGCATCGCGCTGCGCGTCGGCAATGGCGCCGGCCCGCGCCTCGCGCAGCTGCCACCAGGTGGCAGTCCAGATGCCGGCCGTCAGCAGTACCACGAACACGCACAGCAGCGCGCGCGCATCGATGCGTTCCCAAGCCCGGCCCTTGCTGTCAGCAGACATGGCGACTCCTGATATGTCAGTGTGTAAAACACGAGTATAACCACTAAACAAATAAAAGAAATAAATTAAATCCAATAAATAATTCAATTTATTCGTTATAATTGACAAAAAATGACATGATATTTCTTGGGGGGAATATGAAGGTACTGCTGGTGGACGATGATCAGATGAATCTGAGCCTGTTCTCGCACATGTTGAAGAAAGTGCCCGACGTGAAGGCCGTGGCCATGAGCGAGCCCCTGCAGGCGCTGGCCTGGTGCGGCGCGAACCGGCCGGACCTGGTGCTGGTCGACTACATGATGCCCGTGATGGACGGGCTGCAATTTCTCGCCGCGCTGCAGGCCGCTTTCCCCGCCGATCCGGTCGCCGTGATCATGATCACGGCCGCCAGCGACAGGGAGGTGCGCCACCGCGCGCTGCAGATGGGCGCCAATGATTTCCTGACCAAGCCGGTCGACAATATCGAATTTCAGGCGCGCGTGGGCAACCTGCTTGCGCTGCGCTCGGCCCAGCGCGAGCTGAAAGAACGCGCCGAGACGCTCGAAGAGGCGGTGGCCCAGGCCACGCGCACCATCGCGGCCGGTGAGCTCGAAGCGATCCATCGCCTGTCGCGCATGGCCGAGTACCGCGATCCGGAGACCGGCAGCCATCTGCTGCGCATGGCCTGCTATGCCCGGCTGCTGGCGGCCAGCCTGGGGCTGGACCTGCGTGAGCAGGAACTGATCTATGCGGCCGCGCCGATGCACGATATCGGCAAGATCGGCATTCCCGACCATATCCTGCTCAAGCCGGGCCCGTTGGATGGCGCCGAGATGGCCGTCATGCGCACGCATTCGCAGATCGGCGCCACCATCCTGCACAGCAGCGCCTCGCCGCTGCTGCGGGCGGCCGAGCTGATCGCGCTGCATCACCACGAACGCTATGACGGCAGCGGCTATCCGTTTGGGCTGGCCGGCCGGAATATCGCCCTGTATGGGCGTATCGTCGCCGTGGCCGATGTGTTCGACGCGCTCACCTCGGAGCGCCCCTACAAGCCGGCCTGGGACTGCGAACGTGCTTTTTCCTATTTGCAAGAGGGTGCTGGCAGCCATTTCGACCCGGCCTGTGTGGAGGCGTTCCTGCGCCAGCGCGAGGCGGTGCTGGCCATCCATGACATGTACCGCGACAGCTTGCCTTGCTGACCGCGGCCGGGTTTTTATCTTATTTATCAAGGAGGTATCATGAAATGGTTTGAGAATATGAAAATCGCCGGAAAACTGGCCCTGTCGTTCGGCGTCGTGCTGCTGCTGGCGGCGGCGATGGGCGCGTTTGCCCTGCTGTCGATGTCGCGCATGGACGATGCGTCCGATGAACTGTCGAAGAACTGGCTGCCCAGCGTCGAGGCGGCGATGCAGATGCGCATCGAACTGGGCGAGGCGCGGCGCTGGGAACTGGCCCACCTGCTCAGTACCGACGCTGCCAGGATGAGCGACTACGAGGCGCGCGATGCGCGCACGCTCGATGCGCTCAGGAAGGTCCAGGCGCGCTATGCGACGCTGGTCTCGAGTCCGCAGGAAGACGCGCTGTACAAGTCCATCGTGTCGCTGTCGGCGCAGTTCATCGAGGAGCATGGGCGCATCATCGCTCTGTCGCGCGCCATGAAAAAGGACGAGGGGCGCGCGCTGACGCTGGCCAAATCGGCGGCGCTGATGGTGCAGCTGAGCGAGCGCATCAATGAGCTGGTGGCGCTCAACGTGGCCGGCGGCGAAAAGGCTGGCGTCACCGCCAACGATACCTACCTGCAGGTGCGCCTGTGGACTGGCGTGCTGCTGGCGGTCTCGCTGGCATTGGGCGTGACGGTGGCGATCATCCTGGCGCGCGGCGTGGCCGGCCCGCTGGCGCAGGCGGTCGGCGTGGCGCGGCGGGTCGCCGCCGGCGACCTGGGCGCGCGCATCGACGTGCGTTCGAACGACGAGAGCGGACAACTGATGCAGGCCCTGCGCGACATGAACGCCAGCCTGCACTCCCTGGTGGGGCAGGTGCGCGGCGGCAGCGACGCGATCGCCACCACCTCGGCGCAGATCGCGGCCGGCAACCAGGACCTGTCCTCGCGCACCGAGCAGCAGGCCGGCTCGCTCGAGGAAACCGCCTCGTCGATGGAGGAGCTGACGGCCACCGTGCGCCAGAACGCGGACAATGCGCGCCAGGCCGATACGCTGGCCAAGGCGGCGTCGGAACTGGCCGTGCGTGGCGGGGCGGTGGTGCGCGAAGTGGTCGGCACCATGGCGGCGATCAATGCCTCGTCGCGCCAGATCGCCGAGATCATCTCGGTGATCGACGGCATCGCTTTCCAGACCAATATCCTGGCGCTCAACGCCGCCGTCGAAGCGGCGCGCGCCGGCGAGCAGGGCCGCGGCTTCGCGGTGGTGGCCACCGAGGTGCGCAACCTGGCGCACCGTTCGGCGGTTGCGGCGAAAGACATCAAGCAGCTGATCGATACCTCGGTGGGGCAGGTTGCCGCCGGCTCGACGCAGGTGCAGCAGGCCGGTACGGCGATGGATGACATCGTTGGCGGCATCACCCGCGTCACCGACATCATGGGCGAGATCAGTGCGGCCAGCCGCGAACAGACGCTGGGCATCGAGCAGATCAATGAAGCCGTGGCGCAGATGGACCAGGTGACGCAGCAGAACGCGGCGCTGGTGGAGCAGGCGGCGGCCGCCGCCGAGTCGATGCAGGAGCAGGCGCGTTCGCTGAGCGAGCTGGTTGGCACGTTCCGCCTGGAACCGCAGGACGCCGGGGTGCCCGTCCATGCCGCGCGGCCCGCGCCGCGCGCCGCCGGGCGCGCGCTGCTGGCCGCGGCCTGAAGTTCGTATTTCTAGAGGCGCGCCAGCCAGCGGTTGACGACCGCGTTGAGCTGGGCCGCGCTGAACGGCTTGGACAGGTAATCGTCCATGCCGGCCTGTTCGCATTGCAGGCGGTCGTCGTCGGTGGCGCCGGCCGTGAGGGCCACTACCGGGGTGCGCGGCAGCGCCAGGCGCGCCTCTTTCTCGCGCAGCGCGCGGCAAGCCTGGTAGCCGTCCATGACCGGCATCATGCAGTCCATCAGTACGACGTCATAGCGCTCGCGCGCCAGCGCGGCCAGCGCCAGTTCGCCGTTTTCCGCGATATCGATCCGGTGGCCGTGCCGGCGCAATTGCAGCGAGACCAGCTGGCGGTTCATGTCGGTATCGTCGACCAGCAGGATGCGTGCCGGCGCATCGGCCTGTGCGGGGGGCGATAAAAGTGGGCGGGCCGGCGCCGCGAGCGCATCGGCATCGGGCATGGCGTCTGGCGCCAGCACGGGGCATGCTGCTGCAATCGATGGTGCCGCCCATCAGTCCGACCAGGTGTTTGCAGATGGACAGTCCCAGCCCGGTGCCGCCGTACACGCCGCTGATGCCCTGGTCGCCTTGTGAAAACGGCAGGAACAGGCGCTCGCGCTGTTGCGGCGTGATGCCGATGCCGCTGTCCTGCACCGCGAAGTCGAGGCAGGGCCGGCCGTCTTCCAGCGCCGGCGCCAACGATACCGTCACCTGGCCGGCGGCGGTGAACTTGACGGCGTTGCTGACCAGGTTGCCCAGCACCTGGGCAATGCGCGCGCGGTCGGAACAGGACAGCGGCGCCAGCGCCGGGTCGATCTCGGCGCGAATCACGACACCCTTCCTGGCCGCCTGCGCCTGGTGCAGCGCGATCACGTCGGCGACCAGTGCGCGCGGATTGAACCAGTTCGCTTCGATCGCCATCTGGCCTGCCTCGACCTTGGACAGGTCGAGAATATCGTTCAGGATATGCATCAGGTCGTCCACCCCGGCGCTGACATGGCCCGCGTACTTGCGCTGGTCCTCGTCGAGCCGTGTCTCGAGCAGCAGTTCGGCCATGCCGGCGATACCGCTCATCGGCGTGCGTATCTCATGGCTCATCAGGGCCAGGAAGCGCGACTTGGCGGCATTGGCCTCTTCGGCCGCCGCCTTCAGCGCCAGCGCCAGCGCCGTGTCCCGCTCCTGCCGGCGCAGCAGCGACGCCATCAGCCACAGCACCACCGACAGCGCGGCCAGGTTCAGCAGCGCCGCGCCGCCCATCGCGCGCAGCATGCGCCGCCAGTCGGCCAGGAAGACCTTTTCGGTGACGGTCACGTTGACCACCAGAGGATAGCCCCGCACCAGCCGCGCCGCGCCCAGGCGGTGCACGGGCTTGCCGCCTTCTGCGGCGCGCGGGGAGCTGGTCTCCAGCACGCCGTGCCCCGCGCCCTGGTCGATGATGCGGCGCGTGGTGCCGCCCAGGTTCTGGCGGCCCATCTGCTGCGGCGCCTCGGGCCACCGCGCCAGCAGCGTGTAGTCGCTACGGTACAGTGAAAAGGCGGCGGCCTCGCCGATGCTGGTGCGCCGGAAAAAATCACTGAAGAAATCGCAGGAGAGGCCGACCAGCACCACGCCGAGGAATTGCCCCTGTGCGCCGTCGATGCGCCGGCTCAGGTAAAACGTCCATTTGCCGTTGACCTTGTTCTGCACCGGCGCGCTGACATACGGTGCGGCGCCGGGGTGGTCGCGGTGATAGGCAAAGTAGTCGCGCTCGGCCAGGGTGATGGCCGGCGTGGGGTAGGCGCGCGTAAAGGCGATCAGCGCGCCGTCGGCGCCGATGATGCTGGCGACGTCGATCTGCGGCACGCCGCCGATCTTGTGGCGCAGCATCTGGTGTGCTTGCAGGGTGGCAAAGGTGGTGCGCAGGGGCGATGCGCCCGCCGGCGTGCCGTCGGCCACTTCCCTGGCCACGCTGTCGAGCACCAGGCTGGCCGCCGTCATGCTCTGCGAGGTATTTTCAGCCAGCAGCAGCGACAGATTGCCCAGGTCCTGGCGCCAGTCGTCGATGGCTTCCTTTCGCAAGATCCAGGCCGAGGCCACGCTGCGCAGGGCCAGCGCGCTGATCAGCACGGCGCCGATCAGCATCAGCGTGGTGCGCGGGCGATAGCGGCCGGCCAGGCGATGCAGCAGCGGGCGGACGCCGCCCTCCAACCTCATCGGACAGCGCCGCCATGGCCGGCGATGCTGTGCCGCACTTCCTCGCATGTCAGCGCGAACAGTTGCGCCACGCGCTGCAGCGCGGCTGCGCCGGGCAGCTCACCGCGGCGCGCCTGCCGTTCCAGTTCGGCCAGCAGCGTGCTGATCTCGTGTGCGCCCAGCAGCACGGTGGTGCCGCGCAGCGTGTGGCAGGCATGGACGACGGGCGCCAGCGCCCCGGCGCCGCAGGCCTGGTCCAGGCGCGCCAGCAGGGCCGGGGCCGTATCGAGAAAAGTCAGGGACAGGCTGTGGAACAGTTCCTGGTCGCCGCCGGTGGCTGCCAGCAGCACCAGCGGGTCGATCATCCGGTAGAGTTTGCTCATGGCGCGCTTTGCGGAAAAAGGGGCGGCGAAAGAGTGAAAGGGCGTTCAGCTGTTGCCTGATGCGCGCCGGGCATGGTCTGCGCAGCAGGCGCGCAAATAGCCGCGCAGCTCGTCATAATTGACCGGTTTGGAAAAGAACACGACCCCGGGCGGTACGCCGCCGCGTTCGGCCAGGTCTTCCGTCGACAGGCTCGACAGCATGGCGATATGCATGTCGGCCAGTTGCGGATCGGCCATGATCGTGCGGATCACTTCGTAGCCATCCATGCCTTCCATGACAATGTCGGCCAGCAGGATGTCGGGCTTGTGGCGCGCGATCTCGATCAGCGCCTGGTAGCCGTTCTCGCAGAAGCGCAGGTCGGCCCGCAGGGCCCAGGAACTGATCTGCTTGTCATACAGGGCACGCTGCAGCGGAATGTCTTCGATCACCAGGATGGACACCGGCGTTCCTTCGGCCGGGCGCATGCGCCCGGCGCGCGTTTCCTGGCCGGTGGCGCCGCCCTTGTAGGCCTGCACGGCCGCCAGGGGAATGCGGCGGTGGCCACCCTTGGTTTTCCAGGCTTCGATCACGCCCGCCTCAACCAGTTGTTGCACCGAGGTAACCGAAATACCGAGGATTTCGGCGGCTCTTTGGGTGGTGCAGACTTCAGCGCTTTGCATGGACGGAGAGAAAATGGCGATTTAAAACCCCATCATACAGATATGCAATAAGAAAATCAAATTCAACAAATAATGCAATTTAATGGAAGGTGCGGAGGCGACACCTGGTCCGCCGGCGTGACACCAGCTTGCGCGGCGCGGGCATGGTCAGGTCGCGATACCGTACTTGTGCTGCGTCGCCACGTATTGCTGCCTCAGCGATTCGAGCTTCGGATGCTTGGGATCGATCTTGCGGATCACCTGCAATTGCTCCTGCAGCTGTTCCGCCAGCACCGGTTCCCAGCCCAGCATGTTCAGCTGGCGCAGGATCGCTTCCACCGAGGCGAACAGCACCGGCATATTGCCCGGCGTGCGGCGCAGGGCCTGGCGCAGCATGAAGACGGCGCCCTTGAACTCGCCGCTTTCGGTCTTGCCGGCGGCGTCTTCCAGCAGTTCCTGCACCTGGTTCTTGATCTGCTGGCCCAGGCCCTTGGCCAGGTCGTGGCGGCCGGCCTTTTCAAACACGTCCACCGCCTGTTCCATGCTGACGTCGCTGTCGGCTTCGTTGACCATCTTCATCATGACTTCCGAGGCGGCGTCGTCGAGATTGTTTTTCAAACAGCTATGCACCAGGCCCACCTTCAGCTGGGTCGACAGGCCCTGCGCCATGTTGGCGGCGTTGGCGGCCTGCTGCAGTTCACTGGCGGCGCCCAGGTCGTTGCCGGCCAGTTCATGCAGCATGGCGGCCGAAATGGCGCGGCAGGCCTCGACATTGGCGCCGCCGCGCAGCGAGCGTTCCATGTCGCGCAGCACGCCGCTGGCCTGCGGGCCATCACCTTTTTTTACCAGCGTTTTCACCAGGTTGACATGGTCTTCCGGGTCGCGGAATTCCGAATATTTGGCCTTGATCACCACTTGCTTGTAGGCCCGTTCGGCCGCGCCGATATCGCCCGATTCGAACGCCATGCCGCCCAGGCGGCGCAGGCGGCGCACCACGTGCGGTGAAATCGTCACCGCATCCTCGAGGATTTTCTTGGCCTGCAGCGGCTGGCCCATCGCCTCGTGGTTTTGCGCCAGCAGGTCGTAGGCGGCCATGAAGCGGGGATTCTGCTCGACCAGCACGCCCAGCGCCGCTTCCACTTCCTCGTGGCGCTGCTGCGCGAACAGGGTGCGCGCCAGGCCCAGGTGGACCCACGCCATGGGCCGTGTGGCCAGCATGTCGGCATAGATCTGTTCCGCCTCTTTCCACTCGCCCAGCGACAGCTGCAGCTCGGCGCGCAGGCGCACGAAATCCGCGGCCAGGCGAGGTTGCTTCGCTTCGGCCGCCAGGCAGGCCTTGACGGCGCCATGCAGGTCGCCCTTGTCCATCAGCTGGTAGGCGGGCAGGAAGAGGGCGCGCCGTTCGATGGCGCGCGCGATGCGCCCGCTCAGCACATCGACCGTAAACGGCTTCAATATATAGTCGGACGGCGTCAGTTCGGCCGCGCTGACCACCTTGCTGTGGACGGCCTCGGAGGTCAGCATGATGAAGATGGTCCAGGGCTTGACCAACTGGTGGTGGCGCAGGTCTTCCAGCAGTTGCTGGCCGTCCTGGCCGTCCGAGCCACTACCAAGATCGTATTCACACAGGATGATATCGAAGGATTTATTGGTCAGCAGGCGGATCGCGGTGCCGGAATTGACCGCGTATTCGACCTTGCTGATGGCCGCCTGGTTCAGCATATTATGCAAATTGCCGCGCATGCTGGGGTTGGGGTCGACAATGAGGACAGATAAGTTGCTATTTTCTGGCATCGTTCAGCTCTCGTTGATCCGTGCGGCCAGCTAGGGCCGACTGCGAACAGGTGGTCGTGGCAACAGCGTTTTTATCAGCATACTGCAAAGCTGCGCACCGTGACCATTAACATATCGTGTATCGGAGCGCGCTGCGCGCCAGCACTGCATGCCAGCCAATTTCGGCTAAAAAGAGGGGGTAAAAACGGGTATAATGCGCGCAAAGGAAATTTGCCACACCATGATCTTGTCTTGTCATACCTACCTTTAACCCGCAGCCACGCTGCATCAACCACCTTCCAACCATGTTGATACTGCCGGGTTCCAATGCCCTGTCCGCTTTCCGTAGCACCCGTTTGCTCACCCAACTGCAAGCCGTTTCGCCTGCCATCGTTGCGGTGCAAGCACGCTATGTCCATTTCATCGATGCCAGCGCGCCCCTGTCGGAAGACGACAGCACGCGCCTGGGCGCCTTGCTGACCTATGGTGAGCCGGCCCAGCCTGACAATACCGATGGCGCGTCCGAAGAGTTCTTCGTCATTCCCCGTTTCGGCACCATCTCGCCGTGGGCCTCGAAAGCCACCGATATCGCTCACAACTGCGGCATGGCGCATATCAAGCGCGTCGAGCGCGGCGTCGCCTTCCGCATCAACCTGAAATCGGGCATCCTGGGCAGCTCCATCGGCGCCGGCAAGCTGGCCGCCGAACAGGTGCAGGCCGTGGCCGACCTGCTGCACGACCGCATGACCGAATCGGTGCTGCGCAGCGCCGACCAGGCGCAGGACCTGTTCCGCACCCTGGAAGCGCGCCCTCTGGAGTCGATCGACTTGCTAGGGCAGGGCAAGGCCGCGCTGGAAACGGCCAACGTGGAGCTGGGCCTGGCCATGTCGGAAGACGAGATTGACTACCTGGACGCCGCGTTTACGAAAGCCGGCCGCAATCCGACCGACGTCGAACTGATGATGTTCGCGCAGGCGAACAGTGAACACTGCCGCCACAAGATCTTCAACGCCGACTGGACCATCGACGGCGTGGCGCAGCCGAAATCCCTGTTCGGCATGATCAAGAACACCCACGAACTGCAGCCGAAGGGCACCGTGGTCGCCTACAGCGACAATTCGTCCATTATGGAAGGCGCCACCGTCTCGCGCTTCTACCCGCGCGGCGCAGGCCACGAATATGCGGCATCAAGCGAACTGACGCACACCCTGATGAAGGTCGAGACGCATAACCACCCGACTGCGATCTCTCCATTCCCTGGCGCCTCGACCGGCGCCGGCGGCGAGATCCGCGACGAAGGCGCGACCGGCCGCGGCGCCAAGCCGAAGGCCGGCCTGACCGGCTTTACCGTCTCGAACCTGTCGCTGCCGGGCGCCGTGCGCAGCTGGGAAACCGCCGCTTCCGTGACGGCGCCGCTGGCCGGCCGTGAAGAAGCTGCGCAGTACGGCAAACCGGAACGCATCGCGTCGCCGCTGCAGATCATGATCGACGGCCCGCTGGGCGGCGCCGCGTTCTCGAACGAATTCGGCCGTCCGGTGCTGGGTGGCTATTTCCGCACCTACGAGCAAAACGTGGGTAGTGACAAGGATGCCGTGTTCGGCTACCACAAGCCGATCATGATCGCCGGCGGCATCGGCAATATCTCGGCGCAGCACACGCATAAAAACGATATCCCGGTCGGCAGCCTGCTGGTGCAGCTGGGCGGCCCCGGCATGCGCATCGGCATGGGCGGCAGCGCCGCCTCGTCGATGACCACCGGCAGCAACACGGCCGACCTGGACTTCGATTCGGTCCAGCGCGGCAACCCGGAAATGGAACGCCGCGCCCAGGAAGTGATCAACGCCTGCTGGCAGATGGGTCCTGACAATCCGATCATCTCGATCCACGATGTGGGCGCGGGCGGCTTGTCGAACGCCTTCCCGGAAATCACCAACGACGCCAAGCGCGGCGCGATTTTCGACCTGCGCAAAGTGCCGCTGGAAGAATCGGGCATGGCGCCGAAGGAAATCTGGAGCAATGAATCGCAGGAACGCTATGTGCTGGCGATCGCGCCGGAAAGCCTGCCACTGTTCAAAGCCATGTGCGAACGCGAACGCTGCCTGTTCGCCGCCGTCGGCGTGGCCACCGAAGAGCGTCAACTCAAATTGATCGACACGGAACTGGGCAACGAGCCGGTCGACATGCCGATGGACGTTTTGCTGGGCAAACCGCCGAAGATGCAGCGCGACGTGGTCCACGTGGCCAACGACTTCCCTGCCATCGATCTGACCGGCATGGACCTGGTCGACGTGGCGCAAAAAGTGCTGCTGCTGCCAACCGTGGCCGACAAATCCTTCCTGATTACCATCGGCGACCGCAGCGTGGGCGGCATGACCGTGCGCGACCAGATGGTGGGACCATGGCAGGTGCCGGTGGCCGATTGCGCCGTCACCACCATGAGCTTCGAGGGTTATCTGGGCGAAGCGATGGCGATGGGCGAGCGCACGCCGCTGGCCGTGATCGACGCCGCAGCCTCGGGCCGCATGGCCGTTGGCGAAGCCGTCACCAATATAGCGGCCGCCGCGATTGCCGACATCTCCGACATCAAATTGTCCGCCAACTGGATGGCCGCCTGCGGCCAGCCTGGCCAGGACGCGGCCCTGTACGACACCGTGAAAGCGGTCGGCATGGAACTGTGCCCGGCGCTGGGCATCAGCATCCCGGTCGGCAAGGATTCGCTGTCGATGCGCACCACCTGGAAAGACGAAGACAATGGCGCGGCGAAATCCGTGACCTCGCCGGTGTCGCTGATCGTGTCCTCGTTCGCGCCGGTCACGGACGTGCGCAAATCGCTCACGCCGCAACTGAAAACCGACGCGGGCGACACCTCGCTGATCCTGATCGACCTGGGCCGCGGCAAGAACCGCCTGGGCGCTTCGGCACTGGCGCAAGTCATGGGCCAGCTGGGCAACGCCACGCCGGACGTCGACAGCGCGGAAGACCTGAAAGGCTTCTTCACCGCCATCCAGCAACTCAATAGCGACGGCAAGCTGCTGGCCTACCATGACCGTTCCGACGGCGGCCTGTACGCCACCCTGGCGGAAATGGCCTTTGCGGGCCATACCGGCATGTCGGTGAATCTGGACATGCTGACCATGGAAGGCGAGCATTCCAGCGACTGGGGCGACGCCAAGAACTGGACCGGCCAGGTGGCCGAGCGCCGCAACGAGCTGACCCTGCGTGCCTTGTTCAGCGAAGAGCTGGGCGCCGTGATCCAGGTGCGCGCTGAAGAAAAATCCATCGTCATGGACGTGCTGCGCACCTTCAACCTGGGCGCCTGCAGCCATATCATCGGCAAACTGAACGACCGCGACGTGGTCGAATTCACGCGCGATGCCAAGCTGATCTACACACAGCCGCGTGCCGAATTGCACCGCCTGTGGAGCGAAACCAGCTGGCGCATCGCCCGCCTGCGCGACAACCCTGCCTGCGCCGACGCCGAATACGACCGCCTGCTGGACCTGCAAGACCCGGGCATGACGCCTGTCGTCACGTTCGACCAGAACGAGAATATCGCCGCCCCGTTTATCGCCACCGGCGTGCGCCCGCGCGTTGCCATCCTGCGCGAGCAGGGCGTCAACTCGCATATCGAAACGGCCTACGTGATGCACCAGGCAGGCTTTACCGCCATCGACGTGCACATGAGCGACCTGATCGCCGGCCGCGTGAAACTGGACGACTTCCAGGGCGTGATTGCGGTGGGCGGCTTCTCGTACGGCGACGTGCTGGGCGCCGGCGAAGGCTGGGCAAAAACCATCCTGTTCAACGCCAGCCTGGCCGACCAGTTCGCGCGCTTCTTCGCCCGCACCGACAGCTTCGGCCTCGGTATCTGCAACGGCTGCCAGATGATGAGCAACCTGAAATCCATCATCCCCGGCGCCCACGCCTGGCCGAAGTTCACGCGTAATAAATCGGAGAAATTCGAAGGCCGTTTCGCCATGGTCGAAGTGATGGACTCCCCATCGATCTTCTTCAACGGCATGACCGGCACGCAAGCAGGCATCGCCATCGCCCACGGCGAAGGCTACGCCGACTTCTCGCAAACCGGCGACATCACCCAGGTCCACAAAGCCATGCGCTTTGTCGACAACAAGGGCGCCGCCACCGAAGGCTACCCGTACAACCCGAACGGCTCGCCGGAAGGCATTACCTCGGTCACCACGCCGGATGGCCGTTTTACCGTGCTGATGCCGCATGCGGAGCGGGTGTTCCGGAGCGTTCAACAGTCGTATCATCCTGAGGCTTGGGGTGAGGATTCGCCGTGGATGCGCATGTTCAGGAATGCACGGAAGTTTGTGGGGTAATCTGGCCCTGATAGCGCGGCGCTTTGAGATTGAAGCGCCGCTGTTGGGGTAGGAATGAGAAAGCCGCTGTCGGGAGATAGCGGCTTTTTTCGCCTTATTTACGGAGAAAATGGAAGGCTATAAAAACTTGGCGACTTCAACAATGATGATTGCCGACGGCACCAGCAAGAACTGCGCAATCACCGTTCCCGCCAATCTGCTCCCTACCAGCCACACCACCGCCCGCCTGAATTGCGATTCCTCGATCTTCCCTTCGATAACATCATCCGTCATGCCCGACATATGCGGGTCGATAAACACTGCCATCATGACGGTGGCGCCACCGTTGATAATCGACGACAAAGTGCTGGACGTGACGCGCACGCTGGGATCGAGCACGCCCGCGTACAGGGCCGCGAACACGCCCACCGTCCACAGCGCCGTGGCGATCACGTTCATGGCGGTCATGGAGACGGATACCCCCGAGTCTTTGCGTAAACCTGTCACGTTGGCGGGCTTGGGCAGGCTGGCGGACGTCCTGACGTAAGACAGGCCACCCTTGAAGACACCGTGCAGTATCAGTTTCGGTACCGAGCGGTGCACTTGGAAATGTTCGACGGCGCGGCAGAAGACGCGCTGGAAGGTGGGGATCAGGATGGCACCGATAATCGTGGCCAGACTGGCGGAGAGCAGCAGCCAGCGGAAATCCACGAGCAGGGCGTCGGCCGTGATCTGGTGATCGATACCGGTTTCGACGCGTTTGGCAAGGAAAGGGCCCAAGAAGGAATTCGAGGTGCGCGAGACCAGCATCAGGATGCTGAACAAGGCCAGTGACACCGCGATGCGCCGCGTGCGGATGCCGGCGATGCGCACTGAATACGCGAGCGTGCCAATAATATGGATGATAAATGTCAGGGCGCAAATCAACAGCAGCTGCTTGTCCATCACTTCCTTGTCGTATATAAAAATGTAGCGCCATGCTGCCATGAAGTTACCTGTTTTTCAACTATAAAGAGCGCAACCTTATTGCGATTGCCAGAGGGTGATCGCCGTTGGCGGCATCTCGTACGGCGACGTGCTGAACGCCGGCGAAGGCTGGGCAAAAACGAATCTGTTCAATGCGAGCCCGGCCGACCAGTTCGCGCGCTTCTTCGCGCGCACCGACAGCTTCTGCCTGAGCATCTGCAACGGCTGCCAGATGATGAGCAACCTGCAATCCATCATCTCCGGCACCCACGCCTGGCCGAAGTTCACGCCCAATAAATCGGAGAAATTCGAAGGCCGCTTTGCCATGGTCGAAGTGATGGACTCCCCATCGATCTTCTTCAACGGCATGACCGGCACCCAGGCTGGCATCGCCATCGCCCACGGCAAAGGCTACGCCGACTTCTCGCAAACAGGCGACATCACTCAGGTCCACAAAGCCATGCGCTTTGTCGACAACAAGGGAGCCGCCACCGAAGGCTATCCGTACAACCCGAACGGCTCGCCGGAAGGCAATTACCTCGATGACCACGCCGGATGGCTGCTTTACTGTCTTGATGCCATATGCGGAGCGGGTGTTCCGTTCGGTACAGCAGTCTTATCATCCTGATGCATCGGGTGAGGACTAGCCTTGGATGAGGATGTTCAGGAACGCGCGGAAGTTTGTGGGGTAAGTTACCCAAAAAGGGGTATTTATAAAATCAGGAACTTTTCTGTCTTGCCACAGGAAAGTCATTTTTTGACAATTTCTTTAAGAAAATTGACGAATTTTTTTATGGTCGGTTCAAAACTTTGGAAATCGCAACCCATGGAAAAATTAACATATTTCACAATAAAAATATTTATCTTTTTCATAAAATGTGGGAAAATATATTTTTAATTTTTTTGAAGGGGAAAAATGAAGACTATATCCATAGGTGTGCTGAATATTGTGTTGCCTCCACCTCACAGCCCCGAGACGTATATAGCGCTATGGCGTGCCGCATTCAAGAAACGTAAGCCTGTTATGATAAGGGGAGATGTTGGAGGAATGATCGGCTCGCTTAAGCGAGAGTCAGAATTTGAGTGGATTTCGGGTGACTTATACAAATTTCTTAATATTGATAACAATGGAAAATGGTTGGATTTAAGTACTACTGAGCCAGCGGCAGCTGAAGATGTAGCTCAGAATGTTTCAATTCCACCACACTATCGGCCAAATTTGCGAAGTTTGCCCTATATCTTTGTTCCAGAGAAGCATAGATTGCTTTTTATCTCACGACTTGATCAATCTAATAATTTGTCACCTAGTATGGCAAAAAATTTAGTCGAGAGACTGTTAAATTCAGCAGAGCTTCAGAAGGTTTATGGCGAAGTTACAGTTACAATTGAACCCGCTTATGATAGTTTGGATAGAATTTTTGAACTTCAGCAAATCAGAAGTTTGAAAATTGAAGTGAGTCCTCCTAACGCGTTAGGGGATGTTGAGAGAGAACTTTTTGATTGGTTGGATGAGCAAAATGCGACAAATTTCAAACAAGAGTTAGAATCAAATAGTGCAGATGGTTTGCAGCCAACCGAGAAAGTGAAAGAAATCGCAGAAGTTGCAAAATCTAATGGTTTTGTTGAAGGTAGAGGGAAAAATGAAGATGGTAGAGTTGTTACATTATCAACAAAAGATCATCCATTTGAGGAAAGACTAATTTTTGATCAGAAAATTCAAAATCTTTTAGATGCTTTTGTAGAGGCTGTTCCGAGTATCTTAGGGAAAATTTTGAATAAAGTTAGGAGAAGAAGAAAGGGATGACATGTCTAAAATTCCAAACGAGCAAAAGAGAAAAGAAATTCGCATTATAGTTCAATATAAGGATTTTTTTGATATTTTAAGTCGTTACTGGGCTGCTCATGGGAAGTGGTCAGATATTATATATTCCCCTTATTTTCATATAGCTGTTTTTATAAGTGCTATAAGTTCAAATTATTGGTTGAGTCATAATTGGTATGAGCCTGCTTTAGCTTCGTTGCCAACCCTCCTTGGCTTTGGGGTTTCCGGCTACGCGATATGGATTGGCTGGGGTAACGATAAAATGAGAGATGCCTTAATTAAGCTTAACTCTCCTGGAGCCGATTCTGCATATATACGTGTAAGTGCTATTTTTGCCCATTTTGGACTTGTTCAAGTTACTGCACTTATATTAGCAATTATATGTCAAGCATTAAATTATAGTCCATCTCAAAATAGTATTTTGGCTATGGGGTTAAATTTTGTGGGATTGTCGAAAGATTTTTTTCATTTTTTTAAACCTGTTGGAGATGCATTCGGTTATTTCTTTTTTGTTTATTCTATAATGTCTATATTGGAAGCTACTTTGGCTCTTTTTCGATTGGCTACATGGTTTCAGCGACTTGGAAGAACTTAATTTTAGAAGATGTTAACGATATCTGTAGGATTTAATTTTCTCTTTCTGAATTTTATGAGAGATGTTTGTAATGTGGATGAAATTGATTAAGTGTTTTTATTGGTTCAAGTTTAGCGTGTGTTGTATTTGACTTGTATTTCAACCACGCGCCCCCAGCTAGGTTCTGGTGGTAGTGTTCATCGCTGCTCAATCCCAACCAACCCGGAGATCCCCCATGAGTTTCGATTCCTTTCTGTCCAAACTGAAGACCAAGGCAAGTGAACTGAAGACCGAAGCGCTGAAGTACAAGAACAAGGATTTCCTGAACGCCGCGATGGCGGGCTCGGCCCTGATCGCGATGGCGGACGGCAGTGTCAGTGCGGAAGAGAAGCAGAAGATGGTGAAATTTATCGAGAGCAATGATGCGCTGTCGGTATTTACCACCACCGATGTGATCAAGGCCTTCCAGGACTTTGTCAGCCAACTGGAGTTCGACAAGGATATCGGCGAGGCCAAGGCTTACCAGGCGCTGGGCAAGATGAAGTCGAACGTGGAAGCGTCGCGGCTGCTGGTGCGCATGATTATTGCCGTCGCTTCATCGGATGGCAACTTCGACGCCAATGAGCATCGCGTGGCCAGCAAGATTGCCAAGGAACTCAATCTGAATCCGGCCGAGTTCGAACTGCAGTAAGGAGTGTGCTGGCGTCCGCCGCCAGCAGCTTCTACGCCAGCCGCTGCAGATTGTCGAACACCAGTTTCTGAAGCGGTTTGTCGTGCTGGTCGCAACGGGCGCGCAGCATGGCCAGTTCGACACTTTGTTTGTCGGCAAACGGATCCTTGAGTACCTGTGTGTGCCAGGCATAGTCGAGCCAGCCGGTGCTGGTCTCCTGCATTTTTTTGCCTCCTGGTATGCGTCGGGGTGCCAGGTAGCCTGTGCCTGGCGGTGGCGCGGCTGCGTACTGTAGCAGCTCAGGTTAATGTTGCCGTAGTGGCGATAGCCATTATGACTAATGGCCAGTGGATATGTCTTCTGATCGGATCTGATTCCTGCCAAGCCCCTCTAGTCAGGGACATCGCAAAAATTGTGATTGACTTTTTTATCAGATTTGCCAGCATAATGCCCGGTACGGCAATCAAGGCTACGCAAATGCTTGCGCCTAGCAGCAGCAAAGTAAATTTCGCATCGATGTTGTCAGCCAGATGCTCATTGCCAACTAGCCCTAGAAATACTGGTTCCCAGGGCAGCTGTAGCACGGCGGATAACAGGAAAAACAGGGCCGGCCAGATGGCGTTGACCAAGTTTCCTTTCCAGCCTTTGCCTGAAGGTTGTATCAGTAACGCTGAGGTGAACAGGAACAGGCAGTAGATGATCACGGCGTTGGCTATATGCCGTTGCTGTCTTGCAATTGCATATGTGAAAAAGAAGGCAAAGATGCAGCTGACTCCGATACCAATGATTTCCTCGGGAGGACGTGGCAGATGCTGGTTTTTTGTTTCTGACGAGGTCCAGCGGTGCTTGCTCATGACGGCGTATACGTGCGAACAAAAGCTGAGGAAAGACAGGTAAAACGCGATTCTGCACAGGATGCCGATATAGCCATCAAGTCGATGAAAATGCTGCAAGTTCAATAATCCCGACATCACTTCCAGGATGCTGCTGATAGCCAGGACGCTCCCTGATATGGATAAAACGATAAATGATTTTTGCATGCTGTCGACTCCCGCTCGTTGGGACCATCATTGCAGGTCCAACGGCTATGGAAGCATGTTCGCTTTGTCGTCGTCGTGTTCAACTTCAAGCTTGCCGTTGAGCTTGCGCATCGCAGGTTCAATTTCAACTGGCATGTAGCATTTCAAGTGGATCCCTCAGTCAAGACACTTTGCCGACTAATTTAAGCTGTACCCGTTTCGATTGCTTCAGCTGCTCGGCGGTAAGCGTCGTCCCACCGCCGTCTACCCTTGAGCATCGCACGATGCCATGATTGAATTTGGGACACAAATTGGTTGT
>NZ_JAFCTQ010000016.1:0-132483 GCF_049896105.1 Janthinobacterium sp. PSPC3-1
TTCTTGTTGTCATGTTCAACTCCTCAGGTGGTGTATTTTCCACCTATCGAGGTGTCCGAGCAAATTAGACCACAGCAACCTGCGGCTGCTGGAATTTGCCCATATGCTGGAGTTGACGCTCGGCGCAATACGGCTGGAAAAGCAATATGTCTTCAAGGAAGCGCCGCTGAAATACTTGAAGGATGCCGAATTCAACTTGCTCGACGTAATCGCCGGTGCCTACCGGCCAGACGATGTGCTGGCTTTTTTGCTGGCGGAGCTTGACTGCAGCAGAGGTTACGGCGACAACTTCCGCAAAAACATCACCATCGGCAAGGGCGTGCAGGGACGCTATCTGGCGGCGCTACAGGCGTATTTCCGCGTCGCTGGCCTCCCGAAAAAAACGCCGTTCCATCTCAACATCCTCGCAGCAGGCGATACGAAAGAAGAGAACCATGCATAAATCCCAACCAATCACCTTGCAATATGTGGTGGAGGAAAATTTGCTGTTCAACATCCCCATCTATCAACGCTTGTACGTCTGGGGCGCAGATCAGATCAAGATCCTGCTCGACGACTTGCTCGCCGCCTACGCCGGGAACAAAGATGTGTTCTACCTGGGTGGCACACTGGTCATTGAGCAAGGGGGTAGCCCGGGTAGCGCGGGCCGCATGTATGATCTCATTGATGGACAGCAGCGCTTCACCACGCTCTGGCTGCTGAGTATCGCCTTGCAGCGGCTGACGGTCCGGCGCCACAAAAATGAAATCAATCATCTGGCCAACTACCGTCATGTCCGGGCAGGCGAACTACTGGTGCCGCGCATCCGCTTCGCCATTCGACCCGAGGTGGGCGCCTTTTTTGATGCGCTTCTCAATGGCCGGGACACACCGGACACGCCATCGGCCAGCACGCTGAGCCATGCGATCAGCGAAATCGAAGCCTACTTCAACGCACATCGCGATGTGTGCCTGAGCGGCTTGAGCCAATTCATCTACCATCAGGTACAACTGGTACTGACGACGGTGCCGCCGCAAACCGACCTCAACAAGCTTTTTGAGATCATCAACAATCGCGGCGTGCAACTGCAGCATCATGAGATACTCAAGGCACGCCTGCTGGCGCAGGTACCCGACCAGCGCCAGCGCGAGATCCATGGCCAGTTGTGGGATGCCTGTTCGCACATGGACGACTATGTGGAAAAAAATCTGCGCGCGGTCACCGGACTGAAACTTGCGCCTCTGTTCAACAACGAAATGGCAAGCCAAGGCCGGGAAGCGCTCGCCGATCCGGAGCAGGTCCGCACCGCGCTGGCGGAAGTCTATCGCGCACGCACGGGGCATGCCTTGACACTGATGGATATCCTCTGCCAGTCCCACGAACTGCCTGAGGACACGCCTGTCAACCGCAACGAGGAAAGCTACGAAGCAGATCCAGTGCGCAGCATCATTACATTCCCTATGCTTTTGCAGCACGTACTGAGGATCTTTCTGCTGCAGCGCGGCAGGCCCGATATCGGCAAGGTGCTCGACAAGGAATTGCTGAGCATTTTCCAGACCCATTGGCTGGATGCCGTCCCTGCAAATACGGCGCAGAGTGCGACCGAGGTGCAGCAGTTCATCGACCTGCTTTGGCAATGCCGTTATCTGTTCGACAGACATGTCATCAAATGGGTGGAAGATGACGAAGATACCATCCATGCGATCCGCCGCCTGTACATCAACACCAGCAATGGTTATCAAAGCCTGGTCCGCAGCGGGGAGGCGAATACCGCGATGGCCATGCTGCAAAGCATGCTCTACCATTCGCAGCAATTGACCACGCACTATTGGCTGACCCCTTTTATTTACTATCTGTTGAAACACGGCGGCGGGCAAGCCCACCTATACCTGAAGTTCCTGGATAACCACCTGCTGTGCTCCAGCAGCGACGCGCCCTTGATCAGGCGCACCCGGCAGTTCCTGCAGCAACCGTGGCTGCGCGATATTCCTTTGCTTGACCTGCCGGCGGTGCTGGGAACTTCCGACGGGACAGGTTTCTCACACTATTGGTTTTACAAGCTGGAATACATCCTGTGGGAAAAGTACCGCCTGCAGAAAGGCGCAGCTTGGCAAGCCTTCCGGATGACAGCAAAGAATTCGGTGGAGCACGTGTCACCACAGAACCCGGAGCCATTTGATAGCAACAAGGTCGATTCGGCCACGCTGGACACCTTTGGCAACCTGGCCCTGGTTTCGCGCAGCATCAATTCCGAGTTCGGCAACAAGCCCTATCTTGTAAAAAGAGCCCACTTCCACGAACGCAATGCCAGTCGAGTCGATTCCCTCAAATTAGCGTTGATCTATGAAAATCTGACCTGGAGCGACGCTATCGCGTCGACGCACCGTCAGCATATGATAGCTGACGTCATTGAATACTTGAGCAACGTAGACAACGCAGTCCAGGATGTTTTTCTGTCCTGAAGTCAATGCCGAATGGTGATGGAGGCGACTTGCCATCGTCACAACCTTGACTGATGGGAAATTCCACGTTTTAAAAAACGCGGAATTTTCGGCGAATATTGAGTTGAGCGTTATAGAACGATGTAGCCAATGAATTTGTCCGATATAAAACTACATTTTTCGGACAGATTCGCGTCCAAAAAATATATAGAGCTGGTCGACAGCATGACGGCGGGCAATGATCTTGGCCTGACGGATGCTGTGACCGCCCTTGTCACCATCCACACCGACACGCGCCGCCGTACGACAACCACTTCAAGCCGGCCTTTAGGCGAGCGCAGATTTTCGGGATAAGCCGAGCGGCCAGGGGTTACGCGCAGCGTAGCCTTGTTAAACGATGTTACGCGCGGGTTGCCTGCAAGGTGGCCGGCACTATCGCCCAGTCGCTCAGCGACCAAGCGTGTCTGCGCGCGGCTGGAATGCGCATCCCAATTTTCGCGGAGGCGAAAACGTGACAAAACCAATCCCCAGATAGCACGTTCTCTATGCGCTGTAGAAACTTGACTGTCAAAATAGCTTGTGTCAACATAGGACATGACATGTCCCATATTGACACGGTGATAGCGATGGAAACCACACTCAAAGAGCGCCTGAAAAATACCATCAGAAAGTCGCGCCACGAGGTATTCTTACGTGACGATTTTACAAAACTTGGCGGTACCTACCGACAGTTGAGTCGCGCCCTGAGCGAACTGCAAAGTGAGCAAGTGGTGGTGCGGGCTGGATATGGTTTGTATATGCGCCCTATCTCGCGCGAGGTTGAACAGGGCATCGAACAGGTGCAGCGCCGCCTGGGCCGACGTACGCGCCGCGAGGTGACGATCAACGGCATTACCGTGCAATTAGGCGCGCCTTCATTCACACCCAACAAACAGGACGTGCAAGACCGTCGAAAACTCATGATGGCCAAGCGCATTCATGCACAATTTCCGATGTCCGTCATTCGCAGCCGCAGCCTGGAAAACATGGAGCGCTGGAAAAGACAAGGGGTATGGGTATCCGCTTTCGACGAGTGGCGCCAACTACTAAGCCAAGGCACGGATCAGCAGGTCCAGGCCGTCATGCTGGGTCTGGATGGAAAATCGAACCGCCTGCGCCAGTCCGCCCCTTATGCCGGGCTATTGACTCAGGCAGAGGTGGAGACCATTTGAATATCGAGCAACTCAAGCACTTGTTGCGTGCGTCAGCGGAAATCGTCGGCGAAGACCAATTCATTGTGATTGGCAGCCAGTCCATCCTTGGCAAGTACCCACACGCGCCGGCGGAATTTCTGTGGTCGGTAGAAGCCGATATTTACGCGAAAGACAATACGAAGGCGTCGCTGGAGAAGCTGGAAGCTATTGCAGAGTTGAGTCCTTTCCATGAAACCCACGGCATTTACGTTGACCCGGTGGATAAGAAAACAGCGGTGCTGGCGAAAGGGTGGATGGGGCGCCTGGTCAACATTGAAACGCACAGCAGCAAGGGCCAGAAGGTTACCGGACTGTGCCTGAATCCGGAGGATCTTTTTGTCTCCAAAGTGGCCGCGCACCGGGACAAAGATATTGAATTTGTAAAAACCATGATCGAACACGACATGGTCGACCATCAGCGGGTCATACAGCTGGCCGCCACGGTCCCAAATCCCGTCGATGATTTGGGGTTCTCGAAACGCATCATTGAGCGCATAGAACGGCTTTTTGCGGAGGTACCTGAAGATCAACGCACCCGCATCAACATAGCGAACGGCACATACACGGGCTATATTGTTGGCCTATCGGACACAGTGATACAGCAACTGACGATCGGTGACGAATACGTGCTACACCACGTCAGGCAGCTTACACCGCCCCTGCCGACCCAGGGAGACTTGTGCACGGTGAACTATAAAGGTGGAAAAGCTCAGGTTGTTATTCATGGCAGTCAGGAACAGGAAACAAAAGCTTCGAGCAAGCCGGACATTTCGTAGTCAAAAAGAGTTGCACCAAGCTGGTCACAGCGGTAACTGCTGCTCGCATTCGCCAGCACCTAGCAACCTTAGCGGTTGAACCTCGGCCAGCGCAATTTCGACTTCGACGCCATCCTCGTGGCGTATCCATGCCCGCCCTCCCCACCGGGACGGCGCCCGAGCAACAGGATACACTCGCGCTGCTGGTGCAGTACCACGACACCGCCACAGCGCCAGCGGCGGTGGCCAGTCTCGACGGCAGCGGCATTCAGCGTGGCGGCTTCCTGCGGCGCGGGCCCTGCACTGCCCTCTTCCACCGCAAGGGGCTCTCCTTGCCCAAATTTCTCGCCCAGGAAGGCACGTAGCAGCTTGACTGCGCCGCGCGTGATTTCCGGCTCGCCCTCGCCCAGCCAGGCCGCCACCGCGCCTGGCTGCGCCTTGTAGGCGGTCACCAGTTCATTGACGGTGGTCACGTCGCGCACTCTGCCCTGGTTAAACGCCAGGGCGATCGGCTCGGGCAAGTCCAGCAGGGCCGCGTGCTGCGTGACGAAGGCAGGCGACTTGCTGATATTGCTGGCGATCTGCCCGCGCTTGAGCCCCTTCGACAGTTCGCGGCCGATGTAGTTGGCGATTTCCCGCGCCGTCAGATCGTTGCGCTGCAGGTTTTCCACCACCTGGTCGGTCGCGCTATAGTCGTCGTCAATGAAGCCGGGAATGGTCGCCAGTTGCGCCAGCCGCGAGGCACGGTAGCGGCGCGCGCCATGGTTGATGATGTAGCGCCCGGGCCTGTCGGGATGGTGGCGCACGGAGATCGGCGTCTTGATGCCGCGCAGGCGAATCGAGGCAGCGAGTTCGGCCAGGCTGTGCGCCGTAAAGCCAGGACTCGCGGCCGAGCGCGGTTGCCCGGGATCTTCTTCGATATGGTCGAGCGGAAGCGCCAGCGGCCGTCCTTCCGGCGTGGGGTCCACACCCTCTTTCGGCTGCGCACCAATCTTTTTCATCGTGGCGCATTCGGATCGCCATACGCGACGAACCAGGTCAGGTAGCAAAAGACGGCAAAGTGCAGCAGCAACGCCAAGCCGGCACGCGTACCGGGCGTATCCCACAGCACCAATGTGCGCAGCAGCTGGAACAACACGTCGCACGCCATGATGAAGCGCAGCGCCGGCCAACACAGCACGACGATGAGCCACAGGATTTTCCGCAGACCAGGCCGTGCCGGCGGCGGCGGTGGTGCAAAAATCTGCACTGGCTTCGATTTCTCCTTGCCAGGAGCGGATGGAAACTGAATGATCTTAGCCATGTTCTACACTTTCGCGTCTGGCCTGCTGCACTGTGCAGCTGGTACGCCAACATTTCCATCGTCGCCCCGTCAGTTGTTAGCGTCTTTGATCCAAAACAAACTCAAGTTGCGCAGTTGGCGTAATTTTTTAGCAGCTAAAGTCAATTTGAGCGCTTTGTCATGGTCCGAGGCACGAAAGCATGCGCGCCATGTTGATCCAGTCGGCATCGCATGGGAAATCCGGTTGAATCACCGTTCCTGGCGTCGGATACTAAGCTCAGGAATTCGAAATAATGATCGTGCAGCGCTGGCGCGGCACACCGGACGATGGAGGCTGAAATGGAACATCCCGTGACGTGGGTCAAAATCAAGAAGTACGCCGAACTCACCGGCGACTCGGCGGCATCCGTGCACGCACGGCGGCGGTCTGGCAAATGGTGCGACGGCGTGCAGTGCAAGGTGGTCGATGAAATGCTGTGGGTCAATCTCGCCGCAGCGGAAAAATGGGTGGAGACATGGGGGCAAAGAACAGCGGTACGGGCATAGAACTGCGCAAGGGCGCGCGCTCGGAAACAATACGCATCGTGTTCCAGTACCAGGGCAAACGCTGCCGCGAGCCGCTGAAGCTGGACCATACCCGTAACAATATCGCGTACGCCAAGCGCCTGCAGGGCACAGTGGTGATCGCCATCGCACACGGCACCTTTGTGTATGAGGAGTTCTTTCCCGATTCGCTCACCGCCAAGCGACTGAAACAGGAGCAAGCCGACGCGCAGGCTGCCGCGACCGCCCGTCCGGTGGTACTGGTCGGCGACTTGCTGCGCGATTATTTGCAAATCGCCGAGCGCAACCTGGAACTGTCGAGCTTTAACTGCTACCAGCAGGTGGCGAAGAACCATCTGTTTCCGCAATGGGCAGACAAGCCGGCCGCCGAACTGACGACACGCGACCTGCGTAAGTGGATCATGGGCTTGAACGGCAAGAGCAAGACCATCCAGCTGATCCTGACCCCGATGCGCAACGCCATCGAACTGGGCGTAACGGAAGGCGACCTGGAGTCCAATCCCTTTGATAGCATCAAGCTGGGCAAACTGCTGCCCCGCGACCAGCGCGTCAGCAAGTTCAAGGCCGATCCCTTCAATATCGATGAGATGGAATGCATCCTGAATGCCTGCGAGCGCGACGACGAGCGCAACATGCTGCTGTTTGCCTTTTGCACCGGCATGCGACCATCCGAATATATTGCACTGCAATGGCCAGCCGTGGACGAGGGCCGCCATCAGGTCAGCGTGGCCGGAGCATTCGTCGACGGCGAATTGAAGGACCGCGCCAAGACACTAAACGGCCTGCGCACGATCGACCTGCGCAGCGGTGCACTGGCCGCGTTGCAGGCGCAGCATGTGTTGACGGGCGCGGGCGCCGGCACGGTGTTCCTGCACTCGCGCAGCGGCAAACCGTGGCAGGGCGACAAGCCCATCTACAACCGCTGGAAGCGCATCATCGAGGCCAGCGGCGTGCGCTTTCGCAACCCTTACCAGACGCGCCACACCTTCGCCTCCAACTTGCTCATGCTCGGTGCGCCGCCGCTATATGTTGCAACGCAAATGGGCCATGCGGATACGACCATGATCGTGCGCACTTACGGCAAATGGATCGCTGCGGGACTGGACCATGGACGCAGGGAACGGCTGCTGCGCCTGTATGCGCAGACAAACCCGCTGCGAAAGGGGGAATTCCCGAAGTATGACTAAAAGCGACTAGCAAAACGTCGCTGCGTAACTCAAACCGAAATGTGCGTGGGCAAAGGAAAAAAGCGCTTGCTAATTGACCACCTCATGACGGATAGGGATGCTGCAGAAGCGAGGAGGTATGCAATGACGGCGCAACCAGTTGCTGTGCGCTCTTGCTGTATTGGCTCGTTCGGCACTGAGTTCACCTGGCTGCCTATGCGCCCAGCCAGGCAGCCATTTATCAGCGGGGTCGACTCTACAAGCGACACAAGCAGTCATAAATACGAACCTGTGTGCCCGTAATCCATGCTACTAAAGAAAGTCCACGCTGGCCCAACAGAAAATGAAGTTCGCAGCCCAACTTGCCGCTATAAGACAAGTTTCGCCGCGCGTGCTTGCCGCCAGCCAGTACTGGCTGGCCTGCAGCGTCAACGTAGGTTCGATCCCATCTAATCTGTATTACTCAAGGGGCAGACACAAGATCGCCTCGCTCCGACGAGAAGTCGTTACTGGTAATTATGGCCTCTCTCTTGCGGCCTTCTCCCGCTTGGCTAAAACGTCAGCTTTTTCATGCTTGCTCATCCGCATCCATACACTCGGAGCTACCCTCTTCATGGCCTCCTGATACTCGCGCTCTTGTTTGCGCTTCTTTCTAAGCAGTTCCGCTTCGTCTATATCAGCCCACTTTTGGGGATTCTTCTTCCTATCGTTCGCTTGAAATATTAAAATTGCGACAATAAAAATTACAGCAAAAATTACCCAAAACATTTTAATCCCTTTATCGTAACCAATTTTTGCGGCGGCCAATAGCAAGTCTGCAAAGGACGAAAGGGCTAGTGTATGGGTTTGTTGCCCATATGGCCAGATGGAGATCTGGCACGCATGCTAAGCAACTTTGATGTAAAAACGGCCGCAGGAAGCGGCCGTATCGTTGCGGCTGGACAGTGGATTAAAATCCCATTGCCCCAAGTTTGCCCCAAGTTTGTATTGCGACAAGATGCATAATCTTAAGTCATTGAATACAAACGAAAATTTTGGTGGGAAGTGCAAGTTTCGAACTTGCGACCCCTGCAGTGTGAATGCAGTGCTCTACCCCTGAGCTAACCTCCCGAAGCGAGGCGAATTATCGCATACGTATTGCGCCATCTGCAAGGGCTGGGGCAAGAAATTTGCTCCGGCCCTGCTTTTATTGATCAGGCAGCGGCCGGGGTGCTGACGGCGGTCCAGATGCACTGGCCTTTGACGGTCTTGTCGAGGCCGGCGATGGTGGCTTCGTGGGCGGCGAGCTCGTCGGCGCTGGCGCTCTGGAAGATGACTTCGGCCAGCGGCACGATTTCCAGGATGGCGCCGTCGACGGGGGCGGCCACTTCTTCTTCCATGCTGAGGCTGTTCTGGCCGCGGGTCATGGCCAGGTACACGTCGGCCAGCAATTCCGAGTCGAGCAGCGCGCCGTGCAGCTTGCGGTGGGCGTTCGAGACGCCGTAGCGGTCGCACAGGGCGTCGAGCGAGTTGCGCTTGCCGGGGTGCATTTCTTTCGCTTGCACCAGGGTGTCGATCACGCCATGCACCTGTTCGTGCACGGGCGGCAGCTTCAGGCGCTTGAATTCGGCGTTCAGGAAGCCGATGTCGAACGGGGCGTTATGGATGATCAGTTCGGCGCCGGCGATATAGGCGCGGAACTCGTCGGCGATTTCGGCAAATTTCGGCTTGTCGCTAAGGAACTCGGTGGTCAGGCCGTGGACGGCCAGCGCGCCCTCTTCCGAATCGCGCTCGGGATTGATGTAGTGGTGAAAATTATTCCCGGTCAGCATGCGGTTGTTCAGCTCGACCGCACCGATCTCCAGGATGCGGTCGCCCGTGCGCGGGTTCAGGCCGGTGGTTTCAGTATCGAGAACAATTTGACGCATGAGGCACTCACATAAAAGCAAAAAAGCGAAGGACGCAGTATAGCAAACCTGCGTCCTTCATTTACGGCCTGTAGCCGGCTGGCGACAACGCTGGCGCGAACTTATGCGCGCACGGTTTCCACGCCCAGGTTGGCCAGTTGGTCGGCCCGCTCGTTGCCCGGATGGCCGTTGTGGCCGCGTACCCAGCGCCATTCCACCTGGTGCACGGCCTGGGCCGCATCGAGCGCCTGCCACAGGTCGACATTTTTGACCGGCGCCTTGGCCGCCGTCTTCCAGCCGCGCGCCTTCCAGCCGTGGATCCACTCGCTGATGCCCTTTTGCACGTACTGGCTGTCGGTGTACAGTACCACCTGGCAGGGCCGCTTGAGCGCCGTCAGGGCTTCGATCACGGCCTGCAATTCCATGCGGTTGTTGGTCGTGTTCAGCTCGCCGCCGTAAATTTCCTTCTTCGCGCCATCGGCCACCATCAGCGCGCCCCAGCCGCCCGTGCCGGGGTTGCCCTTGCATGCGCCATCGGCGTAAATCTCTACCTTATCCATGTTCCTGTTCCCGCCTTTTATTGGTAACCGGTGCGCCTGCGGGCGCCGTCGCCGGTTTCTTGGTCCACGCCGGACCGATCAAACGCATCCCTTTGACGCGCTTGATGGCCTGCACTATATACACTGCGCCCAGATATGGCCACCAGCGCGCGCCAGCCTTGTCCATGTAGGCGTGGCGGCGCAGCCATTTATCGGTCTTGCAGGCGGGCGCGTAGCAGCCGAAATGGCTGCGACTGACGCCCATGTTCAGCAATTTCAGCCAGTCCTTCATGCGCGGCATCGAGATCAGCTCGCCTGCCCTGGGCAGGTAATGCCGGCCGGTGATGCGGGCCAACCCCTGGCGCGCGCCCCACAGGCTGGCCGGATTGAAGCCGCAAATGATCAGCTGGCCTTCAGGGATCAGCACCCGCTCGACTTCGCGCAGCACCTGGTGCGGCTCGGCGGCGAATTCGAGCACATGCGGCAACACCACCAGGTCCAGGCTGTGCGAATCGAAGGGCAATTCGTCAAACGCGGAGACCAGCTTGAGCGCGCTGCCCTGCGGCTGGCTGGCCGGCAGGCGCGCATCGATCTGCCATTTGTTGGGCATGCGGCTGGCGGCCAGCGCGTCGAACTGGGGCAGGCCCAGCTGCACGGCGTTAAAGCCGAAGATATCGACCGTCAGGCTGTCCAGGCATTGCTGTTCCCATTGACGCACATACAGGCCGGCCGGCGTCTGCAACCAGCCGTCAAGCGCTATAATGGATTTTTCGGATGCCGCACTGTCCATTCAGTTTTCTCTCTTACACATGACCAATTCCCCTGAACACGCTTTATCGGTACTTGCCGTGCCCGCCTTTAACGACAATTACCTGTGGCTGATCCATGACGGCAAGCAAGCCGCCGTGGTCGACCCCGGCGACGCCAAACCCGTCCTAGCCGCGCTCGCCGCGCATGGGCTGACGCTGTGCGCCATTCTACTGACGCATCACCATGCCGACCACACCGGTGGCGTGCCTGAATTGTTACAGCATTTCGCCGTTCCCGTCTTCGGTCCGCGCAACGAGGCTATCACAGCCATCACGGAACCGCTGGCCGAAAACGATGTCGCCCTTGTCGCCGCATTGGGCCTGCAGCTGACCGTGATCGACGTGCCCGGCCATACCAAGGGCCATATCGCCTATGTGCGCCAGCGCGGCGAGGCCAATGGCGCACCGTGGCTGTTCTCCGGCGACACCCTGTTTGCCGGCGGTTGCGGCCGCCTGTTCGAAGGCACGCCGGGCCAGATGGCCGACTCCCTGGGCAAGCTGGCCGCCCTGCCCGACGATACGCTGGTGTATTGTGCCCACGAGTATACCCTGTCCAATCTGCGCTTTGCCAGCGCGGTCGAGCCTGGCAACCTGGCGCTGCAGGAACGGGTGGCCATCGATACGGAAAAGCGCCAGCAGGGCTTGCCGACCGTGCCGTCGACCGTGGGCCTGGAAAAAGCCACCAATCCCTTTTTGCGCTATCGCGAGCCGGCCATCCTGAGCAGCCTGAAAGTGGCCGGCAAGCTGGGCAATGACGCGTCGCCGGTGGAAGCGTTTGCGGCGCTGCGCATGTGGAAAAACAATTTTTAAGTTGCCGCGACATCTGCGCACGTAAAAAATCCCGGCATGCCGGGATTTTTTCATGCGCAGTACGGTAAAAATCAGATTTCTTCGTACAGCGGCAAGGTCAGAAATTCGGCAAACGATTCCGAGGTCGACATTTCCTCGAAAATCTGGCCGGCGCGGACATAGGTCGGGCCGTCGCCGCCCGGCGCATCGCGCTGCACCTTGGCCAGCTCTTCCGGGATCATGGCGCGCACCATCTCGGCGGTGACCTTGCGGCCGTCTTCCAGCACACCCTTGCTGGAACGGATCCACTGCCACACTTGCGAGCGGCTGATCTCGGCGGTGGCCGCGTCTTCCATCAGGTTGTGGATCGGCACGCAGCCGTTGCCGGCCAGCCAGCTGCCCAGGTAGTGGATGCCGACATTGATGTTGTAGCGCAAGCCCGCTTCCGTGATCGGCGCTTCCGGCTGGAAGTTCAGCAGGTCGGCCGCCTTGACGTCGATGTCGGGGCGCTGCTTGTCGATCTGGTTCGGCTTGTCGCCCAGCACTTTCGTGAACTCGCCCATGGCCAGTTCCACCAGGCCCGGATGGGCGACCCAGCCGCCGTCATAGCCATCGGTGGCGTCACGCGCCTTGTCGTTGCGCACGCCGCCCATGGCGACATCGTTCTTTTCCGGATCGTTCTTGATCGGGATCAAGGCTGCCATGCCGCCGATCGCCGGCGCACCCCGTTTGTGGCAGGTTTTCAGCAGCAGCAAGGCGTAGGCGCGCATGAAGGGCGCCGTCATGGTGACCTTGGCGCGGTCGGCCAGGCAGAAGTCCTTGTCGAGCTTGAATTTCTTGATGCACGAGAAGATGTAATCCCAGCGGCCCGCGTTCAGGCCCGAGCTGTGTTCTTTCAGTTCATACAGGATTTCATCCATCTCGAAGGCGGCCAGGATGGTTTCGATCAGCACGGTGGCCTTGATGGTGCCTTGCGGCAGGCCCAGCTCATTTTGCGTCATGACGAAAATATCGTTCCACAGGCGTGCTTCCAGGTGCGATTCCATTTTCGGCAGATAGAAATACGGGCCGGCGCCGCGCGCCAGCTGTTCCTTGGCGTTATGGAACATGAACAGGGCGAAATCGAAAATACCGCCCGAAATGCGCTTGCCGTCGACCAGCACGTGTTTCTCATCGAGGTGCCAGCCGCGCGGACGCACCACCAGGGTGGCGATCTTGTCGTTGAGCTTGTACGACTTGCCGTTCTGCTCCAGCGAGATGGTCTTGCGCACGGCGTCGAACATATTGATCTGGCCCGTCAGCTGGTTGTCCCAGTTCGGCGTGTTCGAGTCTTCGAAGTCGGTCATGTAGCTGTCGGCGCCCGAATTGAAGGCGTTGATCACCATCTTGCGCTCGACCGGACCGGTGATTTCCACGCGGCGGCATTCCAGCGCCTTCGGAATCGGTGCAATTTTCCAGTCGCCGTCGCGGATATGCGCGGTTTCTGGCAGGAAATCAGGACGCTCGCCCGCATCGAGGCGCCTGGCGCGCTCGACACGCACGGCCAGCAATTCCTGGCGGCGCGGCTCGAATGCGCGTGTCAGCTTGGCCACCAGCGCCAGCGCCGCGGGCGTCAGGATCTGTTCGTAACCAAGCTGGATCTCGCCCGTGATTTGCATGCCTTCCGGCAAAGCGATGGGGGATTGCGTCATGATGTTCTCCGTTATAAGTAAGGGTAATCTGGCAGGCAAAGTATAAGCGGTAGCGATGTTGCGGCACGGTCGTTTCGCGTGCTGTTGTTGTATAGTATATTCACTATTAGGCATGGAAACGAGATTAAAAATCACTTCATCCATGCGTTTTTGTCACAAGTGAAAGGGCATCATGGGACAGTTCAGGCAAATCTCCACTTTTGTGGAAGTGGTCGCCAAGGGCAGCCTGTCGGCCGCCGCGCGTGCCGAGGGCATTGCGCCGGCCATGATAGGACGCCGGCTCGATGCGCTTGAACAGCGCCTGGGCGTCAAGCTGCTGCAGCGCACCACGCGCAAGCTGGCCCTGACCAATGAAGGCGCGGCCTTTCTGGAAGACTGCCAGCGGATTCTGGCCGAGCTGGAAGAGGCGGAACTGGCGGTGGCCGAGCGCAGCGTGAAGGCCAGCGGCCACCTCTTGATTTCCGCGCCGGCCGGCTTTGGCCGCCAGCATGTGGCGCCGCTGATCCCTTCGTTTGTCGCCGAGCACCGCGACGTGACGGTGGCGCTCAACCTGAACGACCGCCTGGTCGACCTGATCGGCGAAGGCATCGACGTGGCGATCCGCATCGCCAGCCTGTCCGATTCTTCCCTGGTCAGCACCAAGCTGGCCGACAATCACCGCGTGGTGGTGGGCGCGCCCTCTTACCTCAAGCGGTCCGGCACGCCACGGGTGCCGAGCGACCTGATCAAACACAATTGCCTGGCGATCAGCGGCGAAGGCAGCCAGCGCGGCTGGACTTTTCGTGAAAACGGCAAGAACGTGACCTTGAAAGTGGCCGGCAATATGGTATGCAACGACGGCGAAGTGCTGCACGACTGGGCGCTGGCCGGCAAGGGGCTGGCCTGGCGCTCGATGTGGGAAGTGGGGGCGGAGATAGAATCGGGGCAACTGGTGACCATGCTCGACCAGTTTGCCGCGCCCGGCAACGATATTTATGCGGTGTTTGCGCAGCGGCGCCATCTGCCCTTGCGCATACGGGCGTTTGTGGATTTTTTGCGGCATAGCTATTCGCAGCCCGAATACTGGCGCGAACGGGCTATCTGCGGACGTCGGACCAAACCTGCTGCGCGTCGGCATAGGCGGCCTGCAGTGAAGCATAAACGCGCCGAAAGTGCGGCGCAGCCCACGACACTCGCAAAAATCGTACTTCACGGAAATTCAGGCGAAAAAAAATCCTCGGAGACCGAGGATTTCTTTATTTCGTTTGATCCAGCGTATTAGATTGGCTGAATGTTCGAAGCTTGCTTGCCTTTAGGGCCAGCGGTCACTTCAAAAGAAACGCGTTGGTTCTCTTGCAGGGACTTGAAGCCGTTCGACTGGATAGCCGAGAAGTGAGCGAACAGATCTTCGCCGCCTTCGTCAGGGGTAATAAAGCCGAAACCCTTCGAATCATTGAACCATTTTACGATGCCAGTTGCCATTACAATTTCCTATTTCAGTTAAGTTGGGCTTGCGCCCGTTATATCGTTTGAAGCAAGAAAGAAATGACAGACAAACTGCACTACTACCTCGAATCCAACGATGCCCAATTATACCAACAAAACCGGGAAAAACCATTTTTTCGCAAAATAAACTTGCGAGGCCTACTTTCATAGTCAAAACAGCCAAAATCCCGGTCTTGCGGCACCGCTGAAGCAGCGGTATGGAGACACTATATCCTAATCCGAGCCGCATACGCTTTGCGTTGTATCAAATATATCATTTGAACCACGCTTCTCGAACATTGTCATTCAGGCCGTGAAATGCGTGGCGGCCGGGTCCCTCGCGGCCCAGCGCAGCAAGGCGCCGACCTGCGTGCTCAGCAATGGCCACTCCGCCAGCACATTGCCCGGCTCGTTCAACAACTGGCGCGCCAGCTGTTCCAGGCGCCGGCATTCCTGGCCCAGGGTGGCAAAGCCGAAGGTGGCAGCCGAACCGGCCACCGCGTGCAAGGCATGGTGCAAGGCGGTCAGCGGCTCCAGGCGCGGCCCTTCGCTGTCGCAGCGCGCCTGGGCGGCGGCGATCGCCTGCATCAGCGCCGGCACGCTGGCCGCATATTTGTCATTCAGGGCGCGCAAGCGGGCGCGGAAATCGGGGTCGATCAAGGTTGCCATGTTGGTGATACCCGTGAGTGAATTATTTGGTGCCGAAGATACGGTCACCGGCGTCGCCCAGGCCCGGCACGATATAGGCATGCTCGTTCAGGTGCGAATCGAGCGCGGCGGCAAACATCTTGACGTTCGGATGGGCGTTCTGGAACACGGTCACGCCTTCCGGTGCGGCCACCAGCGCCAGGAAGATGATCTGCTCGTCGGAGACGCCACGCTTCTTCAGCACGTCGACGGCGTACACGGCCGAGTTGCCGGTGGCAACCATCGGGTCGCACAGGATGAAGGTACGCTCGCTCGGGTCCGGCAGGCGCACCAGGTATTCCACCGGCATGTGGGTGGCCGGATCGCGGTACACGCCGATATGGCCGACCCGCGCCGATGGCACCAGGTTCAGCAAGCCGTCGCTCATGCCGATGCCGGCGCGCAGGATGGGCACGATGGCCAGTTTCTTGCCGGCGATCACGGGCGCGGCGATCGTCACCAGCGGCGTCGTGATTTCGCGCGTGGTCAGCGGCAGGTCGCGCGTGATTTCATAGCCCATCAGCAAGGTGATTTCCTTGAGCAATTCGCGGAAGGTGCGCGTCGACGTGTCGTGCTCGCGCATATGGCTCAGCTTGTGCTGGATCAGCGGGTGATCGGTGATGAACAGATTGGGAAAGCGTGGATCTTGTTTCATGTGCTTGTGTCTTTCGTCAAGCGCGGCGCGGCGGCAAGGGGCCTGGCCTGCGCATAGCTATCGATTGGTGGTGTATGACCGCATTATCCCAGCCTCAAGCGTTGCTGTGGCTGGAATTTACGAAATAATTACAACAAGTAATATTCACGATTCGCGCAAGGCGCGCGCCAGGATGGCCGTGCAATCGGTGCCGGCGGGCAAGCGTCCATAGGCGCCGCCCGGCGCGTGGGCCAGCCGCGAGGCAACAAACGCCGTGGCCACAAAGCCGGGCGCGTGGCGCAGCAGCAAGGCCGCCTGCACCGCCAGCACGATGCGCTCGGCCAGCCCCCGTGCGCCGAACTCATCGGTATCTCCCTGTTCCAGCGCCTGCAGCAATTGCGCACGATAGGCAACGAAGACCGCATCCGCATCGCCGGCCAGCGCCAGTTCCGCCGCCAGCGCCGTGCGCGCGGCCGGCGAGCGAGCCAGCGCGCGCAGCACGTCCAGGCACATCACATTGCCCGATCCTTCCCAGATCGAGTTGACGGGCAATTCGCGGTACAGGCGCGCCAGCGGCGTTTCCTCCACATAGCCGGTGCCGCCCAGCACTTCCATCGCCTCCGCGCCAAAGCCGGGCCCGCGCTTGCAGATCCAGTATTTGCCGGCCGGCGTCAGCACGCGCGCCAGCGCGGCCTGCCCCTCGTCTTCTTTTTCATCGAAACAGCGCGCCAGGCGCATGGCGAACACGGTGGCCGCTTCCGATTCCAGCGCCAGGTCGGCCAGCACGTTCTGCATCAACGGTTGTTCGGCCAGCACCTTGCCGAAGGCCATGCGCTGGCGCGCGTGGTGCAGCGCCTGGCTCATGGCGGCGCGCATGATGCCGGTCGTGCCCAGCACGCAATCGAGCCGCGTATGACTGGCCATCTCGATGATGGTCGGTATGCCCCTGCCCGCCTCGCCCACCCGCCAGCCATAGGCGCCGGCAAACTCCACTTCGGCCGAGGCGTTTGAACGGTTGCCCAGCTTGTCTTTCAGGCGCTGCACGCGGATCGCGTTGCGGCTGCCGTCAGGCAAGTAGCGCGGCAGGAAAAAGCACGACAGGCCCGCAGCGCCCTCCTGCGCCAGGATCAGATGGGCATCGCTTTGCGGCGCCGAGAAAAACCATTTATGGCCGACGATGCGGCAAGCGTTGGGCGCCTCGTCGCCGAACAGCGCTTGCGCCTCGGCCAAGGGCAGCGCCTCGGCGCGCGTGGTATTGCTGCGCACGTCGGAGCCGCCCTGCTTTTCCGTCATGCCCATGCCGATCAGCGCGCCGCGTTTCCGCTCGACCGGCAGGGAACGGGGATCGTAGTCGCGGGAAAGGATTTTCGGCAGCCAGCGCGCCATGATCTGCGGCAAGCCCGTTGCCTGGCGCAGCGCCGGCACCGACGCAAACGTCATCGTGACCGGGCATTGCGCACCGTTTTCCAGCTGCCCTACTAATATATAGGCGGCGGCGCGCGCCACATGGGTCCCGGTCCCGGTCCCGGCGCCCGACCACGGCGCCGCGTGCAGTCCCGCGCTGACCAGCACTTCCATCAGGTCATGCCAGGCCGGGTGGAATTCCACTTCGTCGATGCGCCGCCCGCCGCGGTCGAACTGACGCAGTTGCGGCCCATGCGCATTGGCCAGCCGCGCCAGCGCGATCAGCTCGGCACTGCCCAGCCGCTCGCCCAGCATATCGAGCCCGCCAGATGCCGCCTCGCCGCCTTCGCGCCGCACCGCTTCCTGCAGCGCCGGATCGCAGGCAAACAGGTTGATGCCCTCGAAAGGCGTGGCCTGGTTGAACACTTCATGCGTATTTTCTGGCAGATGACAAGCATTCATGGCGGTTCCCCATCGCGGTTTGCTATCATGGCGGACTGGTCTGGCAGGCGGCACGCAATAGTGCCAGCCTACCTGCGAGACTAGCGCAAAGGCAGGGCCCCGGCAAGCGTGACGCCGGTACGTCCCTGCGATTCAGGATGAACAACACTCTTTCTATTACTTGAAGGAATGTTGCTCAATTTCATGTTTTTGCCTGGTTTTCAATGATACATTCCCTATAAATCGGGTTCCAGCGAGAAGGTCAGGCGATTTATTGCCGTCCTGTCAAGCTGATTCCCTTTACCAGGCGTGTTGCCCATGAGGCGGCGCGCCATGCGCAATGATTTTGCTCGCCGCCATGCGCATAGTTGGGCGGCAGCACTGATAAAGGTAAAGCCAGCACGATGTTTTCCAGTACCCCATCCGCCGCCCACCGCGAGACACGCCACGAGCTGGACAACCTCATGGAAGAGGCCGGCGATATCGTGTTCCGGCTCGATGCGGACGGCGTGATCCTGTTTGCCAGCAAGCGCGCCGCCACCCTGTTCGGCGCACCTGCCGGCCTGGTCGGCCATTTGCTGCTGCCGCTGGCGGCCGAAGCCTCGCGCGCCGCGCTGCAGGCGGCGCTGCAGGATGCGCTCGAAGTACCGGGCCGTCTGGAAGTACGGCTGCAAACGCCGGAACAGGAAATCTGGTTCGAGCTGCGCTTGTCTTCCTACGCCAACCAGGCCGGCGTGGCCGAGTTGCTGGTAGTCGGGCGCGACACCTCGGCCCAGCACAATACGGAAGAGCGGCTGCGCCATATGGCCACCCACGATGCCCTGACGGGGCTGCCGAACCGGCTGCTGCTGTCGGACCGCATCCGCATGGTGATCGCCCAGGCGGCACGCTCGGGCCAGGGCTTTTCGGTGGCCACCATCGGCCTCGACGGCTTCAAGAAAGTCAATGACGGCCTGGGCCACCCGGTCGGCGACGCCGTGCTGCGCCTGGCCGCCGCCCGCCTGCGCAAGACCTTGCGCGACAGCGATACCCTGGCGCGCGCCGGCGGCGATGAATTCGTCGCCGTGCTGCCCGGCAGCGCCACCGATGCGCAGATCAAGCTGGTCACGGGCCGCTTGCTGGCCACCCTGCAGGCGCCGTTCGAAGTCGATGGCCACAAGATCTACGTGGGCGCCTCGATCGGCGTGTCGATTTATCCGCTGCATGCGGAAGACGAAGTGCGGCTGGTGGCGCTGGCCGACGCGGCCATGTCGCGCGCCAAGGAAACCGGCAAGGCGCGCTGCCTGATCTACAGCCCGCGCCTGAACGGCCCCTCCGAACACGATATCTCGCTCGAGGCGGCGATGTTCCAGGCCGTGCGCGAAGGCGAATTTCTGCTGTATTACCAGCCCATCGTCGACGCGCGCACGCGCCAGATCCAGGGATTCGAAACGCTGATGCGCTGGAAGCACCCGACCCTGGGCCTGGTGCCGCCGGTGCGCTTTATCCCGATCGCCGAGGCCAATGGCCTGATCAACCTGCTGGGCGCCTGGGCGCTGAAAGCGGCCTGCGTGCAGCTGCGCCAGTTCCAGGAGGTGGCGCAGCGCCACCTGTATATCTCGGTCAATATCAGCCCGCGCCAGTTCCGCAACGATAAATTCCTCGACGTGCTCGACGATGCGCTGGCGTTTTCCGGCCTGTCCGGCGAAAACCTGGTGCTGGAAATTACCGAAGGCACGCTGATGATCGACCCGGTGCACGCCGAAGCCATCCTGGTCAAGATGACGGAGCGCCGCGCGCGCATCGCCATCGACGACTTCGGCACCGGCTACTCCTCGCTGGCCTACCTGAAGCGCTTTCCCATCTCGGTGCTGAAGATAGACCGTACTTTCATCAAGGACTTGCCCGAATCGAGCAAGGACGCCGCCATCTGCAACACCATTCTCGACCTGGCCAAGCACCTGAACCTGTCGGTGGTGGCGGAAGGCGTGGAAACTGAAGAACAAATGCATTTCATCGAATCACGCGGCTGCCGATATGTGCAGGGCTACCTGACCGGCAAACCCATGCCCGCCCACGCGGCGCTCTCGGCCTTGAGCGAAAAAACCTATGCGGCGCTGGTGACTGCGCCGCCTGCCAATCAACCGCGCGGAGGTGTGCAATGAATCCTGGCCACTATACGGCGCCGACCCAGCTCGGCAGGAACACCCTGGAACTGCTGTGGTCGCGCACGCGCCAGCAGGGCGACATGCCCGGCTTTGCCAAGGCCATCAGCGCCATACTGGGCGCCATGCGCGGCGAGGACGATCACGCCTTCGACATGACGCAAACCGTGCTGTCGGACCCGGTCCTGACGCACAAGGTGCTGCGCCTGGCCAACAGCGGCATGTACTCGGCCTTCGGCCAGCGCGTCAACACGGTGTCGAAAGCGGTGCTGGTGCTGGGCCTGGACGCCATCGGCCACCTGGCGCTGGGCCTGAAACTGATCGAGGAATTGTCGCAGGCGACGCCGGATTCGGTCAGCGCCCACGTCGAGATGGAAAAAGCGGTCCTGGCCGGCATGGTGGCCCAGCAAGTGGCCACCAGCGCCGGCAGCCTGCAGGCCGAACAGGCCGTGGTGTGTTCGATGCTGCATACGCTGGGCCGCATGATGATCACCTTCTACATGACCGACTATTGGGCGCGGCTGCAGGCGCATGGCGGACCCGGCAACGAAGCGGCGGCGGCGCCGGAAATCCTCGGCCTGAGCCTGCCCGAAGTGGGTTATGCCACGGCCGCCCACTGGGGCCTGCCGCAGCACCTGATCGACGGCATGCGCCCGCTGGCGCCGATGCAGCCCGATGAGGTCGTCAGCGGTGCCGACTGGATGGCCGGCCTGTCGACCATGGCGGCGCGCTGCGCCGATTCGCTGTGGCACGACGACGCCAACGGCGCGGCCGAAGTCCATGCGCTGATCGGCAACTACGCCGGCATGCTGGGCATGCAGCCTGAAGCGGTGGTGGAAGCTGTGGAAAAAGCCAAGGTCATGGCGGCTGCCGATCTCACCATCGCGCCGCTGTCGAAACCGATGGAGCGGCGCGCGCGCCAGCTGGCGTCGACCCGCTTGCGCGCCGAAGGCAACCGCATCCTGACCAGCGGCCTGCTGGACCTGCGTGGCGCCATCGGCACCGCCAATCCGGGCCAGATGGTCTCGATGGCGCTGGAAACCCTGCACCAGGGCTTTGATTTTTCGCGCTCGGTGGCCTTTGTGCGCAACCACAAGGAACATCTGTACTCGGCACGCATTTGCATGGGCGAAGGCGCGGCCGCGCTGCAGGACCTGATGGTGTTCGGCGACGCCTACGAGCCGAACGTGTTCCATGCGGCGCTCAATAGCGACCGCGTGATCTTCATCGACAACGCGCGCGACCCGAAATTCGCCGCCAAGCTGCCGCAATGGTGGAAGTCGACCCTGTCGGACGCGCGCAGCTTCGTGGTGCTGCCACTGTCGGCAAACGGCCACCCGACGGGATTTTTATACGGCGACTGGGACGACAGCTTCCCGCCGATCCAGCTGAACCAGACGGAATTCAACCTGATCAACGATATCCGGGCGTTGCTGGTGCAGTCGGTGGAGATGCGGCACCAGCTGGAATTGGTGACGAATAAAGTAGCGTAAGATTTTACCCCCCGACGGCGAAATGCCGGGGCCATGCGCCACAAGCACAGCGGCAAGACGTATTAAAGCCCATACGTCCGCAAAGGCGCACCGGGCCAAGCGGGCCTGAAAAATGTCGAGGGCAAGGCGCAGCGACGCAGGCAGTACGCATGTACGACAAGGAGCTGCAACGCCGCCATCGGCATTTTCTCAGGCCCGTTTACTTCAATTTCGGCGTCGAAACAGCCACATCACCGCACTGCGCCCGATGCATCAGCGCATGATCGATCAGCACCAGCGCCAGCATCGCTTCGGCGATCGGCGTGGCGCGGATGCCCACGCAGGGGTCGTGGCGGCCAAAGGTTTCCACCATCACCGGGTTGCCCTCTTTATCGATCGAGCGGCGCGGGGTGCGGATAGACGAGGTTGGCTTGATGGCGATCGAGACACTGATATCCTGCCCGGTCGAAATCCCCCCCAGCACGCCGCCGGCGTTATTGCCGACAAAGCCTTCCGGCGTCAGTTCGTCGCCATGCTCCGAGCCCTTTTGCGCCACCGAATCGAAACCGGCGCCGATTTCCACGCCCTTGACCGCATTGATGCCCATCATCGCGTAGGCGATGTCGGCATCGAGCTTGTCGTAGATCGGCTGGCCCAGGCCCACCGGCACGTTCTGCGCGATCACGTCGATGCGGGCGCCGATGGAGTCGCCGTCGCGGCGCAGCTGGTCCATCGCCTCTTCCATGCTGGCGATCAGCGCGGCGTCGTCGCTGGCGGCAAAGAAGGGATTGCCGTGCACGTGTTCCCAGGACCGGAACGGCACGGGAATGTCGCCCAGCTGGCTCATGCAGCCCTTGAACGTGGTGCCGTACTGCTGCAGCAGCCATTTCTTGGCGATCGCCGCCGCGCCCACCACCGGCGCCGTCAGGCGCGCCGACGAACGGCCGCCACCGCGCGGGTCGCGTACGCCGTATTTGTGCCAGTAGGTATAGTCGGCGTGGCCGGGGCGGAAACTCTCGGCGATATTGCCGTAGTCCTTGCTGCGCTGGTCTTCATTGCGGATCAGCAAAGCGATCGGCGTGCCGGTGGTCACGCCCTGGTAGACGCCCGATAAAATTTCCACCGTATCCGATTCCTGGCGCTGCGTCACGTGGCGCGAGGTGCCAGGCTTGCGGCGGTCCAGCTCGGGCTGGATATCGGCTTCGGACAACACCAGCCCGGGCGGACAGCCATCGATCACGCAGCCGATGGCCGGACCATGCGATTCGCCGAAAGTGGTAACAGTAAACAGCTTGCCAAAAGAGTTGCCGGACATAGTAGGGAATATGAAAGACTGGAAAACGCCATTCTACCAGCCCATGCCCCGCCCTACCCCTCCTGCGGTTGGCCGCCACAAAGTTTCGGCAGAAAATGTGGAGCAACAGTTACAATCATGCAAAGCTGCAAATATTGCTGCAATGAATAATCCTAAAAAAAACTTTTGCCTTGTTAAATCGCTATATACTTGGATCAAGACAGTTGGAAAAATGGTCGGCCTTCGATGTCGTGCCCTGTGTTTGCCGATATGCCTACCTTACTGAGCTCTGGAGAAGTTAACTACATGCCCGCACCGATCACTCCCCTTGATGCCGACAAGGACGATCACGACGACCTGGTATTCCTTGATGAGCAGCCTGCCGCGCCGGCCAGTACCAGTGCGCGCAGCGTGTGGCGGGTGATGATCATCGACGACGATGAAGACGTCCATTCCACCACCACCTTTGCCCTCGGCAACCTGGAGATGCAGCACCGTCCGCTCGAGTTCGTGCACGCCTATTCGGCCGGCCAGGCGCGCGAATTGCTCAAGCATGAAAGCGATATCGCCGTCATCCTGCTCGACGTGGTGATGGAACAGGACGACGCCGGCCTGCACCTGGTGCGCTATATCCGCGAAACGCTGAAGATGAGCGATGTGCGCATCATCCTGCGCACCGGCCAGCCCGGCTATGCGCCGGAAATCGACGCCATCCGCGATTTCGACATCAACGACTACAAGACCAAGTCCGAGCTGACCCGCATCAAGTTGTTTACCACCGTCACGGCGGCCATCCGCTCATACGAGCAGATCCGCTCCATCAGCAACAGCCGGCGCGGCCTGGACCGCATCGTCCACGCCAGCACCCAGCTGATGGCGCTGCACGGCGTGCAGAATTTCTCGGCCGGCGTGCTGGCACAGGTGGCCGACCTGCTGCATATCCGCGCCGACGGCGTGCTGTGCACCCAGGAAGTCAACGACAAGGGCAAGCGCAGCCTGCTGGTGTGCGCCCATGCCGGCTGCTTTTCGGGCGTGGCGCACGGCGCCCTGTGCAGCGTGGACAATCCGCGCATCGCCGCCGCCATCGAACACGCGCTGGCGCAGCGGCGCAATGTGTATGCGCACGATTACGCCACCTTGTATTTCGCCGGCAAGTCCAGCCGCGATTCGGCCGCCTACCTGCTGCTGCCGCGCCCCTTGACCGCCATCGAGGAAGGCCTGCTCGAAGTATTTTGCAGCAATGTCGCCGTCGGCCTGGACAATGTGGAGCTGGTCAGCCACCTGCATAATGCGGCGTTTTATGACCAGTTGTCGAAGTTGCCGAACCGCACGCGCCTGGTGGAAATCCTCGACGCGGCGCTGGCCGGCCCGGCCCGCGACGACGCCACGCTGTGCCTGGTCGACCTCGACCATTTCGCCGAAACCAATGATGCGCTGGGCCACAAGTTCGGCGACCTGCTGCTGCTCGCCGTGGCGGGCCGGCTGCAAACCCAGCTGGGCTCGCAACTGACGGTGGCGCGCCTGGGCGGCGATATCTTTTGCGTGCTCGGTGACGCGTCACAAGTCAATCCGGCCCAGATCCTGGCCCTGTTCCAGACGCCGTTCAGCATCGACGGCCAGGACGTGCAATTGTCGGCCACCCTGGGCCTGGTGCGCCTGGGCGAGCATGCGGGCACCGGCGCCGACGCGCTGAAGGACGCCGACATCGCACTGAAACGCGCCAAGACCCAGCAGCGCGCCGGCCACTTCTATTTTTCGCGCAGCATGGGCATCGAGATCCGCGAGCGCGTGCGCATGATGCATGCGCTGCGCACCGGCTTTGCGCAAGGCCAGCTGTTTGTCGTCTACCAGCCGCAGATCGACCTGTCGACGCGCCGCCCGGTGGGCGCCGAAGCGCTGCTGCGCTGGCAGACGCCGGACGGCAAGTTCATCTCGCCCGACCGCTTCATCCCGATCGCCGAATATTCGGGCATCATCATCGACCTCGGCGAATGGGTGCTGCGCACGGCCTGCCGCGAACTGGTGCGGCTGCGCGAACTGGGCCACCGCAATTTCGTCATGTCGGTCAATGTGTCGCAGGTGCAGTTCCGCCATCCGCTGTTCCTCGAGATGCTGCGCCAGGCACTGGAAGACACGCAGGCGCCGCCCGAATTCGTCGAACTGGAAATCACCGAATCGATGGCCATGGAAGAACCGGACCTGTTGATCAAGATGCTGTGGCAGATCAAGCAGACCGGCGTGAGCATCGCCATCGATGACTTCGGCACCGGTTTTTCCTCCCTCTCCTACCTGCAGCGGCTGCAGGTGGACCGGCTGAAGATCGACCGCGCGTTCGTCACGGAAATCACCGGCTCGGCACGCGGCAGCAGCATCGCCGAGATGGTGATACAGCTGGGCCGCAACCTGGGCCTGGCGGTGATCGCCGAAGGCGTGGAAGACGAGCGCCAGGCGCAGATTCTGCAGTCGCTCGGCTGCCCGATCGCGCAGGGCTTTTTGTTCGCCCGGCCGATGACGGCCGATGCGCTGGCCAGCTGGCTCAGCGATGAAGCGATGCAGGGCGCGGCCTGACGAGATTACTTTCCAAACGACAACGCCGGCAATGCCGGCGTTTTTCATGCTGCCGCGACCCGTGGTCAGTCCGGCGTTTCGGCCGGCCAGTCGCGGATATAGGCCTTGAGCATCTGGTTTTCAAAGCTTTGCGCTTCGAGCACGGCGCGCGCCACGTCATAGAAGGAGATCACGCCCAGCAGGGTCTTGGCGTTCATCACCGGCAGGTAGCGCGCATGCTTTTCCAGCATGATGCGGCGCACTTCATTGACCTCGGTATCCGGCGTGACGGTGATCGGGTGGTCATCCATGTGCTTGCGCACGGTGCCGCCGCCGATCTGGCCCGCGTTTTCGTGCAGCGCATTGAGCACCTCGCGGAAGGTCAGCATGCCGACCAGGTCGCCAAATTCCATGACCACCAGCGAACCGATGTCTTTTTCCGCCATGGTATTGGCCGCATCCAGCAAAGGCTGGTCGGGCGTCACCGTGTAGAGGATGTTGCCCTTGACTTGGAGAATTTCAGATACTTTCATATTGGCCGTCCTGTCCGCGTGAGAGTGGTATTGTAGTTGTTCTGAGCCCTGATTGGGACTGTAGCCTATGCCTGCCAAAAAATCCAGCCTTGCGGTCAATCAAATCCCACAGGAAAGCTTCCAAGCCACCCTTGTCACCCTCATCTACGCGCGCCGGCGTAGCCAGCCGGCCAGCGACAGGCGCTCGCGGGCCGTCGGCAGCACCTCGTGCAGCATCTCGGCCGACAGGAACATCACCATGCGGCCCGCTTCGGGCAGGATATCGCGGCTGGCCTGCCCTTCGGGATGCAGGCGCAGCGCGCCGCCCTGGCCGGGCAGCCAGTCGTCATTGAGGTAAATCACCACCGACACCGTGCGCTGATCGTCGTCGCGAAAACGGTCCAGGTGGGCGCGGTAAAAGGCGCCCGGCGCATAAAGGGCGAAATGGCTTTCATATTCGTCCAGGCCGAGGAACAGTTCACGGTTCAGCTGCCGGCGCAAGGCGTCCATCAAGGCCAGGTACTGGTCGCAGGCGTCGGACTGGCCCGCTTCCAGCCAGGCGATGCTGTCGCCGCGGACGGTGCTGTCCACGCCAGGCGTGCGGCCGCTGCCGGTGCCGGCCGCCTTCATGCGGCCATCGCCGCGCGCCTGCACGCATTGCGCGGCCAGCTGGCGGCTCAGTTGCGGGGAAAGAAAGCCATCGTGCTGCGACCAGCCATGGCGGTGCAAATCATCGAACGACAGCTCGCATGCGGTGGGCGAAGTCAGCATCATGGCGAATCTTTCCTGGTGGACGTGCACCTGCACGTGCCGTTGCGCGCGCAGTCTAAGCCCAGGATTTCCGTGAAACGCATACGCCAAAGATCGCTGACGCGCCATCGTACACTACGCGCTCCGGCGCGTGGCATGTTTTCAGCGGCGCGCAAAGCCGCAGCCCATGCGCCCCGCACGGCCGCTCTTTTGTTCCTTCCGGAATCGGGGTACGATCTGGCGATTAAAACAATAGGTGGAGACATCATGAGCGGTCCGAAATACCTGGGTTTCGACACTCTTTCCCTGCACGCGGGCGCCGCGCCCGATCCGGCCACGGGCGCGCGCGCCACGCCGATCCACTTCACGTCCTCGTTCGCCTTCAAGAGCTCGGACCACGCCGCCTCGCTGTTCAATATGGAGCGCGCCGGCCATGTGTACTCGCGCATTTCGAACCCCACCAACGCCGTGCTCGAAGAGCGCATCGCCGCCCTCGAAGGCGGCGTGGCGGGCATCGCCACGGCCAGCGGCCAGGCCGCCATGCACCTGGGCTTGTGCACGATCGCCGGCGCCGGTTCGCACGTGGTGGCCTCGCGCGCGCTGTACGGCGGCTCGCACAACCTGCTGGCCTATACCCTGAAACGCTTCGGCATCGCCACCACCTTTGTCGACCCGCGCGATCTCGACGCCTGGCGCGCCGCGATCCGGCCCGACACCAAGGTGCTGTTCGCAGAAACACTGGGCAATCCCGGCCTCGATGTACTCAACATTCCCCAGGTGGCCGCGCTGGCGCACGAACACCACCTGCCGCTGATGCTGGACTCGACCTTTACCACGCCGTATCTGCTGAAGCCTTTTGACCACGGCGCCGACCTGGTGTTCCACTCGGCCACCAAGTTCCTGTGCGGCCACGGCACGGCCATCGGCGGCCTGCTGGTCGACGGCGGCACCTTCGACTGGCAAGCCGCCTACGACCGGACCGGCCGCTTTGCCGAACTGTGCGAACCGTATGACGGCTTTCACGGCATGGTGTTTGCCGAAGAATCGACCGTGGCGCCGTTCGCCCTGCGCGCGCGCCGCGAAGGCTTGCGCGACTTCGGCGCGGTGATGAGCCCGCACAACGCGTTTGCCGTGCTGCAGGGCATCGAAACCCTGGGCCTGCGCATGGACCGCCATGTTGCCAATACCCGCAAGGTCATCGATTTTCTATTGTCCAATCCGGCCGTGGAATCGGTGTCCTATCCCGAGCTGCCGACCCACCCCGACTACGAGCTGGCCAAGACCCTGCTGCCGAAGGGCGCCGGCGCCGTGTTCACCTTCAACCTGCGCGGCGACCGCGCGGCCGGCCAGCGCTTCGTCGACAGCCTGGCCATCTTTTCTCACCTGGCCAATGTGGGCGACGCCAAGTCGCTGGTGATCCACCCCGCCTCCACCACCCACTTCCGCGTGCCCAACGAACAGCTCGAACAGGCCGGCATCACGCAAGGCACGATGCGCCTGTCGGTGGGGCTGGAAGACGCGGACGACCTGATCCTTGATCTGGCGCGTGGCCTGAAACTGTCGCAGAAAGGCGCCTGAGATGATTTTCACAGTCGATGACAAGGCCGCCTACTGCTACACCGGCGGCAAGCCATTCAACGCCAGCCAACCGACCGCCGTGTTTATCCACGGCGCGCAGAACGACCACTCCGTATGGGCGCTGCAGTCGCGCTACTTTGCCCACCACGGCTGGAACGTGCTGGCGGTCGACCTGCCCGGCCATGGGCGCAGCGGCGGCGACGCCAGAACCACGGTGGAAGCGCTGGCGCGCTGGATACTGGCGGTGCTCGACGCGGCCGGCGTGCCGCAGGCCATGCTGGTCGGCCACAGCATGGGTTCCCTGATCGCGCTGGAAGCGGCGTACCAGGCGCCCGGGCGCGTCAGCCAGCTGGCCATGCTGGGTTCGACCTATCCAATGAAAGTGTCGCCGGCGCTGCTGGAAACGTCGAAAAACGACGAGCAGGCGGCGATCGACATGGTCAATCTCTGGTCGCATTCCTCGATCGCGCAAAAGCCGTCGTTTCCCGGCCCCGGTTTCTACGCCATGGGCGGCGCGCGCCGGCTCAAGCAGCGCATCGCTGCCATCAATCCGGCGCACGTATTCCATACCGATTTTTATGCCTGCAATGCCTACGCCAATGGCGAAGCCGCGGCAGCGTCCATCCACTGCCCGACCCTGTTCCTTTTCGGCGCGCGCGACATGATGACGCCGCCAAAATCGACCAAGCTGCTGGTCTGCGCCATCGCGCATGGCAAGGTGGTGCAGGTCGATGCCGGCCATGAACTGATGGCCGAGCAGCCCGACGCCGTGCTCGACGCCCTGTATGCGTTTGCCGCCACCAAACCCGCTTTTTTAACGAAAACTTCATGATTTCCACCGCCGTCCTGTTCAGCACCCACCACCTTCCCGACCATCCGGATTTTGACATCGACGCCATCTCTGGCCTGGCCGAATGGCGGCAAGCCACGCCGATGCTGTTCAAGCTGCTGCTGGGCAGCTCTGCGCAGGCCATTACCTGGCCCCTCTACGACGATGGCGAGGAACATGTTTGCGTGCTGGCCGCACCGATGGCCCAGGCGCGCGCCAGCTGGCAGGCGCTGGCCGCGCTGATGGACAAGCCGCGCGACGCGGCCGCCATCGTTGCGCGCAGCGCCATCGCCAGCTTGCTGGCCAACGGCGAACAGTGGCTGGTGCTCGATGGCGTGCAGTTGATAGGCCACGATATCGGCACGCCCGAGTTTGCACAGCAGCTGCAGGCGATCGCCGCCGAAGCGGCAGCGCTGCAGGCGGCGTTGCTGTGCGGCGACCGGGAAGTACTCGCGCCGCTGCTGGCCGCCAATATGGACGCCATCGGCTACTGGTGTTCCTCTGCCAGCGCGCACCTGGCCAATATCGAAGAACGCGCGGTCGAAGAACTGCCGTTCATGCAGCGGCTGAACGTGCTCGCATGGGTGGAGGAAGCGCAGTGCTACGAAGTGACTGCCATCGCCGATCCTGCCGTGCACGGACTGGTCACGCCGTATGGCCGCTGGATCGTGCCGCTGGAAATGCAGGCGGTCGACCTGGGCAGTCACTATGCCGAGGAAGGCTGGATCACCTATGCGCCGGCCACGCAGCCCGGCTGTCAGGGTCTGCTGGATCTGAACGGCACCATCGTGCTGCCGCCCGCACCTGGCGCGCTGTATGTGATCAGCCCCCATCTGGCGCAGCAGATCGCGCCAGACGGCACCAGCAGCCTGCTGCACCTGCCCGACGGCAGATTGCTGATGGATAAGGTGTGCCAGATCGGCCAACGCGAGGATCAGCTATTCGACTTCGAGCGCGATATGCAGGATAACGATGAGCGCAATGTGTGCGGGGTGATCGATGCGACAGGCATGCTTGTGGTGCCGCCCCAATACAGCTCGGTGCAGGACTTCGGCACGCGAAAAAAAATCGCCATCGTCAGCCAGCGTATCGGCGAGCGCTTTCTGTTCGGGCTCGTCAACAGCAAGGGCGAACCGCTGGCGCCGTGCCAGTACACCTTCATCGACAGCGCCACCACCTCGTCGCCGCCGAAGCTGCGCAAGAACCTGGTCTACGCCATCGACGCGCAGGGCCTGGTCTGCATGCTGACCCTGGACGGCAAGCAGGCCTTCAAGCCGCAATATGCTCCCGCGCACCATCTGCACGGCGTCACCGCGCAAAGCGACTTCCTGTTCGTGCTCAAGGACGGCATGGTGTGGCGCATGGATTTTGCGGGCGGGCTGCTGGTGCAGGTCGACACGCTCGACGGCTTCCGGGCCGATATCTCGGCGCAGCTGAACCAGGCCCTGGGCTTGAACAAGCAAGCACCCGTGGAGCGCAACAGCTATACGCCGGCACAGCTGCTGGAACTGGCCGACCACGACCAGCTGCGCGCCATCGCCGCCCTGCTGCTGCAAGGTGACGAGGCACTGGCCCGGCGCTGCGTGGACCTTGCATTGGAAGAACTGAAGGAAGACGACCCGGAAGAAGAATATGAAGGCGACACGCCGGAAGCGGCCTGCCTGTTCCTGCTATGGTCGACCGCTGCCGACGCGCTGGGCCATGGCACCACGCTGGACTGGAAATCGGTCGATGAAATTGCCATGATCGGCCAGCATATCGCCGTGCCGGCCCTGCGGGACTTCGCGTGGGACGGCGAGGAGGATGGCGCCAGCATCACCGATGGTTTCGAGGCCATCGCGCGCCACCTGGCGCCGCACGGCTTGCAGCTGGTGAACATGCAGGGTGGCGAGGACACCTATTGGCTGGCCGTGCTGCGCGACCAGGACAGGAAGGCCTTTGAGGCGATTGCGCGGCAGTCGGCCATCGAACCCGTCTTTTATTGAGTCACTTGCAGCGCACTTCGCCAAAGTGCTGGGCCAGGCTCATGCCCAGGCCTTCTTCCACCGCGCCTTCGACCTGGGCCGCCAGGCGTGCCGCTTCTTCGGCCGCCTCGATGTCGCGCTCGTTGGTGGAACCGGCCGGGTAGCCGGAGTTCACCCGCATGCCGCCGAACACGAACAGGCGGTAGACGTCGGCCAGGGTGATGCGGTTGACATTGCCCAGCAAGACCCAGTGGTCGGAACTGTCGGCCACCCGCTTGCCCCATTGCACGCGCACGGCCGCTTCCACGTTGACCCTGCCCACCCAGCCCTGCTCGACCATCTTGTCGAGCAGCTTTTCCATTTCATCGAAGCCCAGCCTTGTGCTGCTGCGGATCTCGGCCGCGCCGACCAGCGCCGAGTCGGCGCAGTGGCAGGCCTGGTGCAGCACTTTCAGGATCGCCACGGCGTCGACGAATTCGCTACCAGGCGCCGCCTGGTACCACCAGCGCTCGTATTTGACGACCGGCAAGGCGGCCACCAGCAGGGCGCCCACCAGGGTGATCATCCAGCTCAGGTAAATCCACACCAGGAACAGCGGCAGCGCGGCCAGTGCGCCGTAGATGCGTGAATAGGTGGGGAAGTCCTGGATGAATTCGCCGAAACCGCGCTTGGCCACCTCGAACGCCAGCGCCGCCAGCAGGCCGCCCCAGGCCGCGTCGCGCCAGTCGACGTCGCGGTTCGGCACGGTCATGTACAGCAAGGTGAAGGCCAGCATGGTCAGGCCGATCGACACCAGGGTGTAGAACAGCGCGCCGAGGAAAGGCACGTCGCCGACCAGGCCGCTGGTGGCCATGAAGACCCGCGTGGTGACCGTCAGCGACACGCCGACCAGCAGCGGGCCCAGCGTCACGATCGCCCAGTACACCAGCAGCCGCCTGGTCCAGCGCCGTTCCTGGCGCACGCGCCAGATGCGGTTGAACACGCGCTCGATCAGATTCATCATCGCCACCGAGGTAAAGATCAGCGCGCCGGCGCCGATCGCCGACAGCCGCGTCGCTTTCGAGGCAAACGTGGTCAGGTAGCCGAGGATGGTGTTCGAGATACCCTTGGGCATCACGCTTTGCACAAAATAATCTTCCAGCGCGTGGCGGAAGGTATTGAACAGCGGAAAAGTGGTAAAGATCGCCAATGCCAGCGTCAGGAGCGGCACCAGCGCGAACACGGTGGCGAACGTCAGGCTGCCTGCCACTTGCGGCAAGCTTTCCTCGCGCACGCGGCGGCCGGCAAACAGCAGCAGGTCGCGCACTTCGGGCCACTTCATGCCGCGCATGACGGCGATGCCGAAGCGCACGGTCTGCGACAGGTAGAGGAAGAAGGACTGTATGGTTTTTAAAAACATGTAATCGAAATCAGAACGGCGCCATGTCGGCTTCGTATCGGGCTGCAAAGCGCCCTATAATACCAATGATGAAGCCTACCAATCTGATTATTCTCGTATTGTTCTACTCCCGCCATGGCGCCACGCGCCTATTGGCCGAACTGATCGCGCAAGGCGTGGAAAGCGTGCCCGGCTGCGATGCCCGGCTGCGCACCGTGCCGGCCGTCTCCACGGTGGCCGAAGCCACCGCGCCGGACGTGCCCGCGCATGGCGCGCCCTACGTGGAACTGGATGACCTGCAGGAATGCGCGGGCCTGGCGCTGGGGTCGCCCACGCGCTTCGGCAATATGGCCGCCGCCATGAAGTATTTCTGGGACGGCACGGCCAGCGACTGGCTGGCCGGCAGCCTGGCCGGCAAGCCCGCCTGCGTGTTCACCTCCACCGGCAGCCTGCACGGCGGCCAGGAATCGACCCTGCTGTCGATGATGATCCCGCTTTTCCACCATGGCATGCTGGTCATGGGCCTGCCCTATACCCACCCGGAACTGATGACGACCTCCACCGGCGGCTCGCCGTATGGCGCCACGCACTGGTCCGGCATCGATGGCGACAAGGCCATCAGCGAGGATGAAAAGCGGCTGGCGCTGGCGCTGGGTCGCCGCCTGGCCGAAAACGCCGTCAAGCTGGCGGGCGCCTGATGAACGGCGTGCTGCACAAGTATTTCCATTGGGGCGCGATCGCCAGCCTGGCCACCTTGATCGTCTGGTGCGTGCTGTGGGAAACCGTGCTCGCACCCCTGAAACCGGGCGGCTCCTGGCTGGCCCTGAAAGCCGTGCCGCTCCTGATTCCGCTATATGGCGTGATCAAGCGCGACGTGTACACGCTGCAATGGTCGTCGATGGTGATCCTGCTGTACTTCACCGAAGGCGTGGTACGCGGCTACAGCGACACCAATCCGACGTCGGCCTTCATGGCCTGGGGCGAAGCGATCATCGTCTGCGTGTATTTCTTCTGCGCCGTGCTGTATCTGCGCCCGTATAAAAAAGCCGCCAAGCGCATGGCCAGGGAATTGCTGGAAAAAGTAAACAAGGTGAGTACCAGAAAATGAGCGACCGAACCGATTTCCTTGATGCCTGCCGCGAACTGCTGGGCGCTGGCCATGTGCTGACCGATGCGCCTGACATGGCACCCTTCCTGACCGACTGGCGCGACCGTTTTACCGGCGTCGCGCTGGCCGTGCTGCGCCCCGCCTCGGTGGAACAGGTGGCCGGCGTGCTGCGCGCCTGCAGCCAGTGGTCGATTCCGGTGGTGCCGCAGGGCGGCAATACGGGCCTGGTATTGGGCAGCATTCCGGATGCGTCCGGCACGGCCGTGGTGCTGTCGCTGGCGCGGCTGAACACCATCCGCCAGCTCGATGCCGTCAACCGCACCATCACTGTCGACGCCGGCTGCATCCTGCAGACCATCCAGGAAGCGGCCACCAACGCGGGCTGCCTGTTTCCGCTGTCGCTGGCGGCCGAAGGCAGTTGCACCATCGGCGGCAACCTGGCCACCAATGCGGGCGGCACGGCCGTGCTGCGCTATGGCAATACACGCGAGCTGTGCCTGGGCCTGGAAGTGGTCACGCCGCAAGGCGAAGTCTGGTCCGGCTTGCGCGGCCTGCGCAAGGACAATACCGGCTATGACCTGCGCGACCTGTATATCGGCGCAGAAGGCACGCTGGGCGTGATCACGGGCGCCGTGATGAAACTGTACCCGCAGCCGAAAGCCTGCATCACGGCGCTGGCCGCGATGGAGTCGCCCGCCCACGCGCTGCGGCTGTTAAGCCTGATGCAGGACCATTGCGGCGCCAGCCTGACCGGTTTCGAGCTGATGTCGCGCTATTGTTTGCAGCTGGTGGCCGAGCAGTTCCCGCAACTGCCGCGTCCGTTTGCCGAAGCGCATGGCCAATATGTGCTGCTGGAACTGTCCAGCAGCCAGTCCGAAGCGCATGCCATCGAATTGCTGGAAGCGAGCATAGGCGCGGCGCTGGAAGAGGACTTGATCGCCGACGCCGTGGTCGCCAGTTCAGTGGCGCAAAGCGAAGGCCTGTGGCAGTTGCGCGAGCATATTCCGCTGGCCCAGGCGCAGGCGGGCAAGAACATCAAGCACGATATCTCGCTGCCGATCTCCGTCATCGCCGACTTTATCGCCATCACCGACGTGGCCTTGGAAACGGCCTTCCCCGGCTGCCAGCTGGTGTGTTTCGGCCACCTGGGCGACGGCAACCTGCATTACAACGTGGCGCCGCCAGCCGGCATGACGGACAGCGATTTTCTGGCCAACCAGGACGCCATCAACCGCATCGTGCATGATCGGGTAGCAGAGTTTGGCGGCTCCATTTCGGCCGAACACGGCATCGGCGCGCTGAAAAAGGCGGACCTGGCCCACTACAAGTCGCCGCTGGAACTGCAGCTGATGCGCGCCATCAAGCAGGCGCTGGACCCTCAGAACATCATGAATCCGGGGAAGATATTGTGAGAGCGCTTGTCTTTTTGCTGTTCGCAGCAAGTAGCTGTGCCAGCGCGCAAACCGCCTACAAATGCGTGCAGAACGGCCAGACCAGCTACAGCGAAACGCCGTGTGCGGCCGGCCAGCTGCAGATCATCGAAGTGCCGCCACCGCCGCCCGCGGTCGACAAGGGTGCTGCCACGCGCCAGCAGCGCGTCGCCAGCCAGCTCGAATCGGTGCGCAAGCAGCGCGAGGCACGCGAGGACCAGGCGCGGGCGCGCGGCGCGCAGCAGGCCGAGGTGCTTGAAAAACGCTGCGCCCAGCTGCGCCTGGAACAGAAATGGGCGGCCCAGGACGCCGTCGGCGCCGGCGACAGGACGCGTGAAGCGGCGCAGCTGAAAGTGCGGCGCGCCGGCGAAAAACTCGCCATCGAATGCCTCCATTGAGCGCCCCCGCCAGCGGCGCGGCTTCTGCTTCACAACGCTTGCTGTCGCGCTGGCTGCTGTTCGGCGAATGGCGCGCGCATCCGGTGCGCGCGCTGGTCGCCATCCTGGCGATTGCCATCGGCGTGTCGCTGGGCTTTGCCATCCACCTGATTAACGCGGCCGCCTTCAACGAGTTTTCCACGGCCGTCAAAAGCCTGTCCGGCCAGGCCGACGTGCAGGTGGCCGGGCGCGAAGCGCTGTTCGATGAAAGCATCTATCCATGGCTGGCGCAGCGCGATGGCGTGGCCGTCGCCTCGCCGGTGCTGGAACTGCATGCGGGCGTGGTCGATGGACCCGACACCAACGGCGCCCCGCTGCAGATACTGGCGCTGGACGTGTTCCGCGTCGGCTTTATTTCGCCCGACCTGATCGGCGCGGCTGGCGACGGCCAGCCCTTCGACACCCTGGCCGACGACGCCATCTTCCTGTCGCCGGCCGCGCTGCGCTGGCTCCATCTCGCCGAAGGCGGCAAGCTGGCCCTGCGCGCCGGCACCGGCAGCGTGCCATTGCGCGTGGCGGGCTCCCTGCAAAGGGCGCGCGCCGGCCAGCGCATCGCCGTAATGGATATCGGCGCGGCCCAGTGGCGCTTCAACAAGCTGGGGCAGCTGTCGCGCATCGATCTGAAACTGCGCAATGGCGTCAACCGCGACGCCTTCCAGGTGGCGCTGGCGCGTGACCTGGAGGCGCAGTATCCGGGGCGCTTTCGCGTCGGCCAGCCCAACGACGATAACCAGAACAGCCGCAACAACAACCTCAGCCGCGCCTACCGGGTCAACCTGACGGTGCTGGCCCTGGTGGCGCTGTTTACCGGTGCGTTCCTGGTGTTTTCCACCCAGGCCCTGTCCGTGATCCGCCGCCGCAGCCAGTTTGCGCTGCTGCGCGTGCTGGGCATGGAACGCGCCAGCCTGCTGCGCCAGGTGCTGCTGGAAGGCACCAGCCTGGGCGTGGTGGGCGCGGCGCTGGGCATCGCGGCCGGCTACGCCCTAGCGGCCGTGGCGCTGCGCTTTTTCGGCGGCGACCTGGGCGCCGGCTATTTTGCGGGCGTGCAGCCGCAGGTGCAATTCACGCCCGTCGCCGCGTTCGTGTATTTCGCTCTGGGCCTGGGCGTGGCCTTGCTCGGCTGCGCGGCCCCGGCGCTGGAGGCGGCGCGCGCCGCGCCCGCCATCGCCTTGAAGTCGGGCAGCGAAGAAGCGGTGACCACGCGCCTGGCCAAGAGCTGGCCGGCGCTGGCCTGCCTGCTGCTGGCCGGCATATTGAGCCAGCTGCCGCCGGTTTTTGAGCTGCCCCTGTTCGGTTACCTGTCGATCGCGCTGCTGCTGATCGGCGCGATTGCGCTGATGCCGCAGCTGGCGGCGCTGGTATTTCGCTTCCTGAACCGCGCCTGGCTGCGCACCGCCGCCAGCGGCCGTTCACCGGTGCTCAGCCTGACCCTGGCGCGGCTGGCCAACGCCTCGGGCCAGGCCGGCATCGCCCTGGGCGGCGTGCTGTCGAGTTTCAGCCTGATGGTGGCGATGGCCATCATGGTGTCGAGTTTCCGCGTCTCGGTCGACGACTGGCTGCTGCAGATCCTGCCGGCCGATGTGTATGCGCGCGCGGCTGCCAGCGGCAGCACGTCAGGCATCAATCCGCGCGAGCAAAGCCTGATCGCCGCCCTGCCCGGCGTGGCCAAGGTGGACTTCCAGCGCCTGCGCAGCATGTCGCTGGCCGCCGACCGGCCCGATGTGGTGCTGATCGCGCGCCCGGTCAACCTGCAGGACCCGGGCAAGAGCCTGGTGCTGGTCGGCGACACCCTGCCGATTCCCGCTGGCGCCAGGCCGGTATGGCTGTCGGAAGCGGCGGCAGACCTGTACAACCGCAAGGCCGGCCAGCAGATCGACCTGCCGCTGGCCGGCGGCCTGCATCGCTTCTTTATCGCCGGCGTGTGGCGCGACTATGCGCGTTCCAGCGGTTCGGTCCAGATGCCGCTCGACACCTACCGCGCCATCACCCGCGACATGGACGTCAGCGACGCCGCCATCTGGCTGGACAAGGGCGTCTCCGCTGCGAAGCTGAAGGAAAACCTGAAAACCCTGCCGTTTGGCGACAGCCTGGAAGTGTCGGAACCGTCGGCGATCCGGGCGCTCAGCCTGCAGATCTTTGACCGCAGCTTTGCCGTCACCTATCTGCTCGAGGCGATCGCCATCGTGATCGGCCTGTTCGGCGTGGCCGCCACCTTTTCCGCGCAGACCCTGGCGCGGGCGCGCGAGTTCGGCATGCTGCGCCATGTGGGCGTCACGCGCGGGCAGATCCTCGGCATCCTGGCGTTCGAGGGCGGCGCCCTGACGGCGCTGGGCATCGCCACTGGCTTTGTGCTGGGCCTCCTGATCAGCTTTGTGCTGGTGTTTATCGTCAACCCGCAATCGTTCCACTGGACCATGCAGCTGCACCTGCCCTGGCCCTTGATCGCCACCGTCGCCGGCGCGCTGCTGGTGGCCGCCGCCACCACGGCGCTGGTCTCCGGCCGCCAGGCGCTGTCCGGTGGCCCCATCCGCGCCGTCAGGGAGGACTGGTAATGCGCCATCTGTTTGTATTGTTGATCGCCCTGGCCCTGCCCGCCCTGGCCGCGCCGCCGGCATACGCTCCCGTCACGCCGCTGCCTGCCGGCCAGTCATTGAAACTGCCGCACGACTTCGGCGCCCACCCCGCCTACAAGACGGAATGGTGGTACGCCACCGGCTGGGTGAAAACCGCTGGCGGCGAGCAGCTGGGCTACCAGGTAACCTTCTTTCGCAGCGCGACCGCCTTTGACGCCGACAACCCCAGCGCGTTTGCGCCGAAGCAGCTGATCATCGGCCACGCGGCGCTGTCCGACCCGAAAGTGGGCAAGCTGCTGCACGATGAAAAAAGCGCGCGCGAGGGCTTCGGCCTGGCCTACGCCAAGGTGGGCGACACCGACGTCAAACTCGACGACTGGCGCATGCAACGCCAGCCCGACGGCAGCTACAAAGTGACACTGGCGGCGCGCGACTTCAACTTGCAGCTGCGCCTGGCGCCGACCCAGCCCGCGCTGCTGCAGGGTGAAAACGGCTTTTCACGCAAGGGCCCGCGCGCTAGCCAGGCCAGCTATTACTACAGCGTGCCGCAGCTCGCCACCAGCGGCACCATCGCCCGCGCCGGCGGCAAGGCCGAAGCGGTCACCGGCACCACCTGGCTGGACCATGAGTGGTCGAGCCAGGTGCTGGACGATAACGCCAGCGGCTGGAACTGGATCGGCGCCAACCTCGACGACGGCGGCGCGCTGATGGCCTTCCAGATCCGCAGCAAGACAGGTGCTAAACTATGGGCCCACGCCAGCTGGCGCGATGCATCGGGCAAGGTGACGCAGTTCGCGCCAGGCGACGTCGATTTCACGCCCACGCAGCTGTGGCGCTCGCCCCGCACCAGGGCCGAATACCCGGTCGCCACCGAGATACGCACGGGTACGACGCGCTGGCAGGTGACGCCGCTGCAGCCGGACCAGGAACTCGATTCGCGCAGATCGACCGGCGCCGTCTACTGGGAAGGCGCGGTGACGGTGAAGCGCGATGGCCAGAGCGCCGGCCACGCCTACCTGGAAATGACGGGGTATGTGGCGCCGATGAAGCTGTAAAACTGTAATACCGGATAAGTAAATCAAAGCGAAAACCAATGACAACCAGCACCGAAGCAACGAAGACCACCATCAGCACAGCACCCGCCGACACCGGCAGCAGCCGCGAACTGAAAAAAGGCAGCCTGGCCGCCTTCAAGGGCCTGATGCCCTTCCTGACGCCCTACCGCAAGCAATTCGTCCTGGCCGGCATCGCGCTGGTGGTGGCGGCCGCCTCCACCCTGGCCATACCGGCCGCCTTCAAGCAGATGATCGACCTAGGTTTCGGCGGCGCGGCCGGATCGAGCAGCATCCAGCACGTCGACCTGGTATTCCTGGCCCTGTTCGGCGTGGCCTCCATCCTGGCGCTGGCCACGGCCGCGCGTTTCTATACCGTCTCGTGGCTCGGCGAGCGCGTGACGGCCGATATCCGCAGCGCCGTCTACCGCCATGTGGTGACGCAAAGCCCCGAGTTCTTTGAAACCACGCAGACCGGCGAAGTGCTGTCGCGCATCACCACCGACACCACCCTGATCCAGGCCGTGGTCGGCACCAGCATCTCGATGGCGCTGCGCAATGTGCTGCTGTTCCTCGGCGGCCTGGTGATGCTGTTCGTCACCAGCGCCAAGCTGGCCGGCATCATTATCGGCCTGCTGGTGCTGGTGGTGGTGCCCATCATCGTGTTCGGCCGCAAGGTGCGCAAATTGTCGCGCGACTCGCAGGACCGCATCGCCGACGCCTCGGCCATGGCGGGCGAAATCCTCAACGCCATGCCGACCGTGCAGGCTTTTACGCATGAAAACATCGAATCGAAGCGCTTCGGCGATTCGGTCGAAGGCGCCTTCATGACGGCCATGCGCCGCATCCGCGCGCGCGCCCTCTTGACCATGATCGCGATCCTGCTGGTGTTCGGCGCCATCGTCTTCGTGCTGTGGCTGGGCGCGCGCGCCGTGCTCGACGGCTCGATGACGGGCGGCGACCTGGGCCAGTTCATCCTGTACGCGTCCATCGTGGCCGGCGCCATCGGTGCCCTGTCCGAAGTGATGGGCGAAGCCCAGCGCGCGGCCGGCGCCACCGAACGCCTGCTGGAACTGATGGCGGTCAAGTCGGAAATCGAATCGCCGGTCACGCCACTAACCCTGCCCGCGCGCGCCGCGAATGGCGCCGCCCTGAGCCTGGACGATGTGATGTTTTCGTATCCGTCGCGCCCGGACACGGCCGCGCTGGACCATGTCAGCCTCGATATCCGCGCCGGCGAGACGGTGGCCGTGGTGGGCCCGTCAGGTGCCGGCAAGACCACCCTGTTCCAGCTGTTTTTACGTTTCTACGATCCGCAAAGCGGCAGCATCCGTCTCGATGGCGTCGACATCAAGCAGCTCGACCTGCACACCCTGCGCGACGCGATCGGCATCGTGCCGCAGGATACCGTGATCTTTTCAAACGATGCGATGGAAAACATCCGCTATGGCCGCGCCAACGCCAGCGACGAGGAGGTGATCGCGGCGGCGAAAATGGCGGCCGCCCACGAATTTATCGAGCGCCTGCCGAACGGCTACAAATCGTTCCTCGGCGAGCGCGGCGTGCGCCTGTCCGGCGGCCAGCGCCAGCGCATCGCGATTGCGCGCGCCCTGCTGAAAAATCCGCCGCTGCTGCTGCTCGACGAGGCAACCAGCGCGCTGGACGCGGAATCGGAACGCCTGGTGCAAAAAGCGCTGGAAGCGGCCATGGTCGGTCGCACCACCGTCATCATCGCCCACCGCCTGGCCACCGTGCAGCGCGCCGACCGCATTATCGTGATGGAAGACGGCAAGATCGTCGAGATGGGCACGCATGCCTCGCTGGTGGCGTTGGGAGGCATCTACGCCAACCTGGCCGCGCTGCAGTTCCACCATGTACAAATCAACTGAGTCTTGACATGAACGCTTTTTTCCACGCCAGCCTTGGCATTACCGACTTCTGGACTTTTTTGCTGGGCACGATCTTTATCGTCATCCTGCCCGGTCCCAACTCGATGTATGTGCTGTCGGTGGCGGCGCAGCGCGGCGTGCGGCCGGCCTACCAGGGCGCGGGCGGCATCTTCCTCGGCGACCTGATTTTGATGGTACTGTCGGCCTGCGGCGTGGCCTCGCTGCTGAAAGCCAGCCCGGCCCTGTTTTATGTCGTCAAATATATCGGTGCGGCCTACCTGGCCTGGATCGGCGTGCAGATGCTGCTGGGCTGCTGGCGCAAGCTGCGCGCGAAGGAATCGGCGCAGACGGCTGCAGCGCCGGTCGCGCTCAAGGAAAGCAATCCGTTTCGCAAGGCGCTGATCATCAGCCTGATGAACCCGAAAGCGATCCTGTTCTTTATCTCCTTCTTTATCCAGTTTGTCGATCCGAAGTTCTCCGCGCCGGCGCTGTCGTTTGTCGGCCTGGGCCTGATCTGCCAGGTGATCAGCTTTACCTACCTGACCGCCATCATCTTCCTCGGCGCGCGCCTGGCCGAGACCTTCCGCCGCCGTCGCCGCCTGTCGGCCGGCATGGGCGGCGGGGTGGGCGCCATGTTTATCGGCTTTGGCGCGAAACTGGCCACCGCCACCTTGTAAGTCACGGAGTTTTGCATGAGCGATCTTGAACTGCGCCAGCGCTGCCATACCATCCTGCCGGGCCAGCGCCAGCCCACGCCAGCGGCCACCTTTGCCGCCATGGCCGCCTGGTGCGAGGCGAATGATGTTGCGCACGATACCTATGGCGAAGGCGCGCTGATCGAAGCGTTCGAACAGAAGATCGCCGCGCTGCTGGGCTTTGAAGCAGCCGTGTTCTGCATCACCGGCACCATGACGCAGGTGACCGCCCTGCGCCTGGCCTGCCAGGACCGCGGCTCGCGCCTGGTGGCCCTGCACCCGACCTCGCATATCCTGCGCCACGAACGAGGCAACCATGAACTGCTCGATCATTTCAAGGCGCTGTTCATCGGCGATGCGCACCGGCCCTGGACGGTGGACGATTTGCGCGCCGTGCCCGACGCCCTGGGGGCCGCGCAGGTGGAATTGCCGATGCGCGAAATCGGCGGCCAATGCCCTTCATGGGATGAACTGAACGCCATCAAGCGCCACTGCCGCGAGCACGATATCCATCTGCATATGGATGGCGCGCGCTTGTGGGAAGCGCAAGCCGGTTTCGGCCAGCCTTTGATGTCGATCTGCGACGGCTTCGATTCCGTCTATGTGTCGCTGTACAAGGGCATTGCGGGCCTGGGCGGCGCCGTGCTGGCCGGCAGCCCGGCGTTTGTCGCCAGGGCGCGCGCCTGGTTCCACCGCCAGGGCGGCAATATCGTCCACCGCACGCCTTACGTGGTGGCCGCCGCGATGCAGTTCGACGCGCGCATCGCCGCCATGCCGCACTACTTTGCGCGCACCGAGTGGCTGTATCAGCTGCTGAAGGACTATCCGGCGATCGCCGTCAATCCGGCCCGCCCGCAGGCCAATATGCTGCACCTGCATCTGCCGGTGTCGCGCGAGCGGGCGATTGCCATCCGCAACCAGGTGGCCGGGGAACACGGCATCTGGCTGTTCGGCCGCGCCAGCCACGCGGCGCTGCCGAATCACAGCGTGGTGGAGTGGTATGTGGGGGATCAGTTGCTGGAGATGGCGGACGACACGGTGCGTCAGGCGCTCGATTTGCTGGTTGCGGGATTTACAATGCAGGTCGCGTAGGTCGCGTAGGTCGGATTAGCCCGCAGGGCGTAATCCGACACCACCACCAGCGCCAACAATGTTGTCGGATTACGCGGCGTTCCGCCGCCAATCCGACCTACACCGGCCTCGGACCACAGGTATATTTGATCAGGTAACTGGCGCCGATGGGCTTGGCGTCCGCCCCCGGCGCCAGCGCACTCCCGCTCCGGTAATCGGGCAACTGGAAGTGTTCAGCCGAACCGCCATACCGATACCCAAGCACAGCGAACAACTCCGGATAAAGTGCCGGCTCCAGCGTACGGCCGTCACACAGCATCCAGCCCAGGGCTTCGACGGTGACGTCGGTACCGCCGGCATAGGCAATTACCGCGCCGACAGGTGTGTCGTTACGGGCGGGGCTGGGGAAAAACGGCTGCGGCAAAATGGCGCTCATGGCAGTATCTCCCTGCTGCGTCCACTATCCTCGATGTCCATACGCATAGCCAGCCTTCCTCCTTGTCATGTCCGTCGCGGGATGCTTCCGGATGCGACAGAATAATGGATCAACATTTTTCGAAATGCAAGCTCATCGCCGTACGGCACGAAAAAAGGCGCCCTCGGGCGCCTTTCTCACATCACGGCGGCCATGTCGGCCGCCGCCAGCCGCTTAAAACTTGTAGTTATAAGCGACACCCAGCAATTGCATGCGGGTTTTGAACAGGCCTTTGGTGGTTTCACCATTGCCGGTGCAACCGGTCGTCACTGGCGAGCACAGATTCGTGTAGTTGACGGCGGCGTCCTTGAAGTCGATGAAGCTGTAGGCGAGGTCCAGCGAGGCATTGGCGTTCAGCTTCCAGTTGGCGCCGATCGAGTATTGCATGCGGTCGCTGTCCGGCAGCGCCGGATGGCGCAGCTCGGCGCTGCGCACGGGCGCCTGGTCGTGGGCGATACCGGCGCGCAGCAGTACGCTGTCGCTGAGCTTGTAGTTGGTGCCCAGCGAGACACGATAAGTATCTTTCCACTGCTGGCGGATGCGCTCGTCGCCTTCGGCCGTCGGCGGGAACTGGATGTCCAGGTTTTGCAGGCGCGAGGTGCGGGTCCAGGTGACGTCGCCCATCAGCGCCCATTTGTCGTCCAGCTGGTGAAAGCCGTTGACCGACAGGGTTTCCGGCGTGCGCAGTTCGACCAGCGCGCCCGAATTGACCTTGCGCGAAGCGGCGGCGATAAAGGCGTTGACGGCCGCATTGTTCGACACTTGCGAGAAGTCCCACACGGTATTGCCCTTGAGCTTGTGCGAAATCGACGAGCGGTAGGCAATCCCGACGCGCGTGCCTTCGTTCAGCTGGTACAGATAGCCCAGGTTGAAGCCGAAGCCCCAGTCCTTGCCATCCATCTCGGCGTGGCCATCCTTGGCGCCCTGCAGTGCCGCACCGGCCGCCTGTGCCGCGGCCAGGCCCTGGGTGCGGGCGATATTGGCCAGGAAGGCCGTCGAGGCGGCCGGCGCGTGCTGCGCCAGGAAGGCCACGGAGCCGGGCACGTCGACCGCCTGGCCCAGTTCGGCCTTCATGAATTCGGCGGTGACGCCAAAGCCGAACGAGTGGTGCTCATTGAGCTTGAACGAGGCGGACGGGTTCAGCGCGATCGCTTCGAGCTTGATATTGCTGATCGCGTAGCGGCCGCTCCACTCGTTGCCGTAATCGAGCTTGGCGCCATACGGCACGAACAGGCCGGCGCCGATGGTCCACTGGTCGTTGATCTTCTTGCTGGCGTACAGGGCCGGCGCGAACACGGCGTCCGGCGCGTAATCCTTGGTGCTGCCGCCCGGCACGCGGTTGGTGAAGGTGCGCGAACCGGTGTCCTGGAACGTCGAATGCGGCAGCACCAGGGTGCCGCCGCCCAGCAGCTGCGTGCCTTCCAGGCGCGACAGGCCGGCCGGGTTGTAGAAAATGGTCGAAGCGTCGGACGCTTCGGCGCCATTGGCGTCGGCGCTACCCTGGCCGGACACGCTTTGCGAGCCGAAGCGGTAGCCCGATGCCTGGGCGGTGGTGGACAGGGCGGCCAATGCGGCGGCGATGATCAATGGCAGATACGATGGTTTCAAGTGGGTCTCTCTTTATTTTTAGTCATGTCTCGGGCATGTTGACCGTGACGCGGGTCACGGTCAACATGCGCAAAGCATATCCGAGTTTTGAAAAAAAAGCGAACGATCGCTCTTTTTTACAAAACAAGAGCGTAAGGGGTGCGCGCACGCGCCGGATGGTCGATCAGGAAGCGCTTGAGCATCAGTTCGAGCATCTGTTCGGCGAGTACCGGGCGCGAGATGAAATAGCCCTGCACCTCGTTGCACTGCAGCGCGTGCAGCATGTCGAGCTGCTCGCGCGTTTCCACCCCTTCGGCCACCACGCTCATGCCCAGCGCGTGGGCCATCGAGACGATCGCCCGCACGAACACTTCGCCCTGCTCCGAACGGCCCAGTTCCATGGTGAAGGCGCGGTCGATCTTCAGGCCGTCCATGGCGAACTTCTGCAGCTGCGACAGCGAGGAGTAACCGGTGCCGAAGTCGTCGACCAGCAGGCGCACGCCCAGCGCGCGGATCGCCGCCAGTTGCTCCACCGCCCGGTTCTGTTCATCCATCATGGCCGACTCGGTGATCTCGACCTCGATCAGGCGCGCGTCGATGCCGTGGCGCGACAGCGCGGACGCCAGCACCTGGTGCACGTCGCCGCGGCCGAACTGGCGCGCCGAGACGTTGATCGATACCGGTACCAGCTCCAGGCCATAGGTCTTCCAGCGCGCCAGCTGCTGGCAGACTTTTTCGATCACCACTTCGCCCAGCTGCGAAATCAGGCCGCTGCTCTCGGCCACCGGAATGAATTCCAGCGGCGGCACCATGCCGTGCTGCGGATGCTGCCAGCGCACCAGCGCCTCCATGCTGCACAGCTGCCCGCTCATGGTGTCGACGCGCGGCTGGTAGACCACCAGGAATTCATCCTGCTCCAGCGCCGTCACCAGGCTTTGTTCCAGTTCGCGACGGTGGCGGATGGTTTCGAACAGGGCCGGCTGGAAAAAGCGGTGATGGCCCTTGCCGGCCGTCTTGACCGCATACATGGCGATATCGGCGTTCTTCATCAGCACGTCGGTCTCGGCGCCGTCGCGCGGATACATGCTGATGCCGATCGAGGCGCCCATCTTGTGGCGTTCCGGCCCCAGGTAAAACGGTTCGTCGAAGGCGGTCGCGATGCGCTGCGCCACCTGCTCGGCGCGGCTGTCGTCCTCGACCGGATCGAGCAGCACCACGAATTCGTCGCCGCCCAGGCGCACCACATGGTCTCCCGGACGCAGCACGGCGTTCAGGCGCAGCGAGGCAGCGCGCAGCACCTTGTCGCCTTCCGCATGGCCCTGGGTGTCGTTGATATCCTTGAAGCCGTCGAAATCGATGAACAACAGCGCCAGCATATGGCCCTCGCGCGCCGCCCTGTCCAGCGCATCGGGCAGGAATTGCTGCAACCAGTAGCGGTTGGGCAGGCCCGTCAGGCCGTCCTCGTTGGCCAGGCGCCGCAGGTCCTGCTCGTGCAGCTTGGCCGCGCTGATATCCTGCAAGGTGACGGCCAGGCGATCGCCGCTGCGCACCAGGCGCCGGCGTATCCAGCGCAGCTTGAACGGGTTGCCCTCGGCCAGTTCGATCTCTTCCTCCGAAAAGCCGGACACCATGGCGGCCCGGTAGTTGTGCATCAGGTCGCGGAAATATGGCTCGTGCGCGCGCGACTGCAGGCGCATGCCCAGCAGTTGCTCACGGCGCACGCCGAAAAAGTCGGCGCCCGGCTCGTTGCAGTCGACCAGCTCGAAATCGATGATCACGCCCTCGGCGTCGCGCAGCGCGGCGATAATGTAGAAGCCGTCGCTGGTGCCTTCGGTCGCCATGCGGTAGGCGTTGCGCACGCCTTCGGACTGGTGGTGGCGCCAGGCCAGGCGCAGCGACAGCCCGGTGGCGATGCAGGTAAACGCCAGCAGCAGCAGGCTGACGGCCGACGCGATACCGAGGTAGATCGTGCGCGTTTCCTGGTAGGGCTGCAGTACCTGCGTGTCGGCCAGCGCGACCACGGCGGTAAACGGATAGGCTTTCAGGGCTTGCCAGCCCACATAGCGGCTTTGCGCATCGGCAAACGCGGTGCGCCCGGGAGACTGCATGGCGCCGCTGTCGCCGTCGAGAAAACTGGTGTCGAGAAAGGCCGCGCCCTGTGGCGCGAGCACGGTGGCGCCCAGGCGCACGCTCAGCAGTTCGCCCTCCTCGCCCACCATGGCCGACATGCCCAGCTTGCCAAAATTGACGCTGTCATAGAACTCGGAAAAATACGCGGAATGGATGGAGATCAGCAGCACGCCGTCGAAATTGCCATCGGCGTCTTCCAGGCGCCGCGTGAAATGCACCAGGGAGCCGGCCTCGCCCTCGCCCATCTTGCCCAGCGCGATGCGCAAGGCGCTGGAATTGCTGCGCCAGTGACGCAGCAAAAAATCGCTGCGTTCGCTGGTACGCAAACGCCGCACCGGCGCCGTGGTCGTCACGGCATGCCCCTTGCGGTCAAAAATGGCGACAATCGCGAACTGCGGCACGGCGTACATGCCGCGCGTTTTCAGCTGCTCCAGGCGCAGCTTGCCGTCGGCATGCTCCCATTCATACTTGAGCTGCAAGGTCAGCTGGTCCATCTGCTCGACCGTGCGCAGCAGGTACTGGCTGTAGGCTTTTGAGAGCGAGGCCACATTGTCGAGCGCCTGCTGCTGCGCCACCTTCTTTTCCGCTTCCAGCTGCAGCATGGTGGCAGCCCACAGCACGGCGCACAGGGCCAGGCCCAGCAAGGGCCAGGCCAGGATCAGGCGCAGGTTGGCCTTCAGGAAGTCGGCCTTGCCCATTTGCACCATGGCGGTGTGATGGCGATTGAAATATTGTCGCAGGAACATGGTGCTGGGGTCTGCCGTTTCTATATTATTTCTTTATGGACATATAAGTTACCACAGAGTCATGCTTACCGCGCATTCAAGATAGTATTGCAGGCACGATGCCAAGCGAAACAGGCCGCTGCGTTACAATCACCATCCTTACCGTTGGAGCGTACCATGCAGCAATATCAAGATTTGATCAAGACCGTCCTCGACACTGGCAGTTGGCAAGACAACCGTACCGGCATCCGCACCCTGAGCGTGCCGGGCGCCATGATGCGTTTCGACCTGGCCGCCGGTTTTCCTGCCGTCACCACCAAGAAGCTGGCGTTCAAATCCGTGATCGGCGAATTGTGCGCCTTCCTGCGTGCTTCGCGCAATGCTGGCGAGTTCCGCGCGCTCGGTTGCAAGGTATGGGACCAGAACGCCAACGAAAACGCGCAGTGGCTGGCCAACCCCTACCGCGAAGGCGAGGACGACTTGGGTCCGGTGTACGGCGTGCAATGGCGCCAGTGGCCGGCCTACAAATTGCTGGATGCCAGCGCGCCAGCCCAGATCGCCGATGCCCAGGCCAACGGGTTTACGCTGGTCGCGCCCGTCAATGAGGATGGCGTACAGAAAGTGCTGTTGTACAAGGCGGTCGACCAGTTGCGCGAGTGCCTGGACACCATCATGCACAACCCGGGCAGCCGCCGCATCCTGTTCCACGGCTGGAACCCGGCCGTGCTCGACGCCGTCGCCCTGCCCGCCTGCCATTTGCTGTACCAGTTCATCCCGAACGCCAATACGCGTGAAATCTCGCTGTGCCTGTATGTGCGCAGCAACGACATCGGCCTGGGCACGCCCTTCAATATCGCCGAAGGCGCGGCCCTGCTGCACCTGGTGGCACGTTTGACGGGCTATACGCCGCGCTGGTTCACGTATTTTATCGGCGACGCCCATATCTATGAAAACCACCTCGACATGGTTCAGGAGCAATTGAAACGCGCGCCATTCGCCGCGCCGCGCTTCGTCATTTCCGACCGCGTGCCCGACTATGCCAAAACCGGCCAGTACGAGCCGGAGTGGCTGGAAAAAATCGAACCGTCCGATTTTTCGCTGGAAGGCTATGAACACCACGCGCCGATCAAGGCGGCGATGGCCGTCTGAGTGCGGTAGCTGGCACAAGGCGCGGGGCAGCTCCTGTTATTGCACCGCGCTTTGCAACGCGCTCGATTTCCTTGCGCCGGCCTTTAACAGTTCATTAATGATCGCTTGATTCTTGTTGTCGATGGCTTCGTCCAGGGCGGTCGTATGCCCGTTTTCATCGATGTAATCGGGATCGACGTTTTGGGCAAGCAGAAACCTGACGTGCTCAAGCTTGCCGAAACGGGCCGAATACCAGAGCATATATTCCGGCTTGCTTGCCTTGAAGTCGGCGCCATGGCGTACCAGCAGATCAAAGGTTTTCCTGGTGCTCGGGTTGTTGATATCCTTGAACGCATTGGAAAACTTTTCAATCGAAAAAAACGCATGTCCGGACTGCTTCAGGGAAAATTGAAAAGGTTCTCCCCTGGCAAACAGCCATTCCAGCACCTTCAGGCGTTGTTCCGGTGACAGTGCCTCGCTGTAAACAGGGGCGAACACCACGTCAGTCCATTCTTTTTCGTGACCAGCCTCTGCGACAGGAAAACCTCTTGTTTCCAATTGTTCCAGCAGATCGACTCTGCCTGCCTTGGCCAGGTCTGCCATCAGCTCACGCGCATAAGCCCATGTTTTTTCCCTGTCAGGGATCTGATCGAAATAGCCGAAAAACTCGGCAGGCGTGCCTGAGCTGATCGCCTTGAAAGTTTTGGTGGTCGCACTGGCGTTGTATCGATAATCGGATAGCTGCTTTTTGCTGATTGATCTTATTTCAGGCGAGAACAATAAAAGCGCACTTGCAAGCAGAATGCCCAATGCGATCCTGGTGCCGCTCTTGTTATTTCCATACAGAAAAATCGCCAGTATAAAAGTATGGACATGCAATATGCAGGCGATGATGAATATAAAAAAGGCAATTAAGGCATCGCCATTGGGCCCGTTTCCATCACTGGCCATGGGAAACGTCTTGCGCATCAAAAACAGATAGATGACAGACAGCAAACAGCATAAAAACACGCTGATCTTGAAATATGATTTCATTATTTACCGGGCCTGACATCATGGAAACAGGCAACATATTACAATAAAAATATTATTTCACCTGCCCCGCATACCCTACAATTTCTGCTGGCTGACGTCCGGGGCAGGAGCCATTTAAGCGAAATCAGCAGACAAAATAATCAGGAGTACGATGGCGATCACACCACTGGCAGCACTGCACCGCAAATTGTTCGACGAGACCGATGGCAGCAAGTTTGCCACGCTCAAGGACAGACTGATAAGAAAGCACGGCGAGACCGACCGATTGGCCGTACTCGACATCCTGAGCGCCTATGCGCGCGACGGCCAGCTGCTGCACTGGCGCAGCTCGCTGGTGAACTCCATGGTGCAGCTGATGCAGCCACAAGAGCTGCAGGAATTTTTCAGCTGGGCCGTGACCATGCCGGAGCTGGCCTACTGGGGCATCGACGGCTTGCTGAAAAGCAGGGGAAAAGACGCTTACGACACCGTGGTGGCGCTGGCCATGTCGGACTCCCAGCCACAACAAGTCAGGGCCAAGGCCGTGAAAAGCCTGGCTGTAGTGAGCCGCCAGCCATTTGATGCCGGCCTGTCGCAGGACCCCGGCCACTGGAAGCCGGAGAGTCTGAGGCTAGCTGATGTGCTGGCCTGGCAGCGCGCCGGCTACCCGGATGGCGCGGGCTTTGCACCGCCGGCCACGCACGCGTCGCTGGACGATCCCCGCACGCCACTGGAAAAAGCCGCCGCCAAACTGGAAAAGAAACTGGCGGCCGAGCGCAAGAAGGACCAGGACCTGGCGCGTCCGTCCAACTGGCTGGTGATCGCCAGCGAGGCCGACCTGGCCGCCATCGACGAACGCTGGACCTTGCCGGAACAATACCGGCGCTTCCTGGCCCGCTATTCGCCGCTGCGCGTGTATATCGACAGCAAGCGCTACTTCCAGGGCCTGAATCTGTATGGCGCGGCCGAGCTGATCAAAAAGCAGCACGGCTACGCATACAATCCCGTCGACCAGGAGATTATCGCCGGCTGGCCCGTCCACTACGTGGTGATTGCCGATGCGGGCGCCGATCCGTATTGCCTGGATCTGTCCGCCATTGCCGACGGCGATGCGCCGATTTACACTGCCGAGCACGGCGCCGGCGCATGGCGTTTTGAGCGCCATGCGGACAGCTTTGTCGACTTCCTCAAGGAAATCGCCAAAGCTGGTTAGCCCGGCTCGCCCCCCGGTCCTCCCGGCCCAGGGCCACCTGGCCCTCCCGGGCCGCGTCCACCCGGCGGGCCGAAGCGCGGCTCGCGCTCGCCCTCTTTCGCCGCCGAAGTGGCGCCGCCTATCCGGTACGACAGCCCGACATAGATCATGCGGCCATCGAAGCGGCGCGTGCTCGTCTCGCGCAGCGAGGCGCTGTTGATGACGGTTTCCATCTTGTTGGTGCTGAGCACGTCCGTCACATTCATCACCAGGTTCAGCTGCGGCGTGAGCACATGGCGCCAGCTCATGTTGAGCGTGTTGTTCGGTGAGCGGTAGCCCTGGCCCGACAAGGTCTTGCCCTGCATCTGCAAGGCCAGCTGCACCTGGTTGGCGGGATTGAGCTGGTAGTTCAGGCGCGCCCGGCCGCTCAGGGAATTGGCGGTGCGCGTGCTGCGGTTGCCCAGGTCGTCCTGCGAGGTCTGCTGGCTGCGCGCCAGGTTGCCGCTGGTATTGAGGGTCAGCGACGGCGTCAGCTTGCCCGACAGGCTGAATTCCAGGCCGCTCGAATGGCTGCCGGCGCCGTTTTCACGCGTGGTCAACAGCACATTGTCGCTGATGAAATAGCGGTAGTCGACGATGGCGTCCTTGTCGCGGCGGTGATAGCCGCGCAGGCTGCTTTCCAGGCCGAACAACTTCGTTTCATAGCCGACTTCGAAGGAATCGGTCTGCGTCGGTTTCAGTTGCGGGTTGCCGGACGACACATTGAATTCGTCGCGGTACACCACATAGGGGTTCAGGTCGCCCGCATTGGGCCGGCGGATGCGGCGCGCATAGCTGAAGCGCAAGTTGCTTTCATCATTGACCTTGTAGGTGGCGAACAGGCTGGGAATATAGTTCACATAGCTGTTGCCGGCCTCGATGCCACCCGTGATCTGGCGGATGTCGAGGTCGGTGTATTCGGCGCGCAGGCCGGCCAGCGCGCCCCAGCGCTCGGACAGGCGCATCTGGTAGGAACCATACAGCGCGATGGTGCGCTCGTCGAGCTCGTAACGGTTGCTGCGCAGAGCGTTGACGGTTTCACCGAGCGTCACCGGATTGATGTCGGTGTAGAGCGTGTCGAAACTGCTCTTGTTGTCGGCCACCTTGTAGCCCAGCTTGGCCGTGCCGCCGGCCAGCGGCCGCTCGTAGTCGCCGCTGAAGTCGACGATGCGGTTGCCCGTGTCGCTGTGCTGGCGCGCACGGGTGTCAAAGGCGTTGCCCGTGGCGATTACGTAGACGTTGGCGTAGTCGCTGTTGTTGTCATTATCGGACGAGGACACGCGCAGGTCGATCTTCAGCGTTTCGCCCGGCAGTTCCCCCTTGTGATCGTAGCGCGCGCCCCAGCTGTAGTTGCGGCTGTCGCCATTGCGCAAGGTGCTGCGTACATAGTCGCCGATGGTGTTGCCGCTGCTGTCGCCGTTGATATAGCGGTCGGTCGAGCGCGCATCGTTGCTGCGGCCGTTATACGACACGCTGGCGGCCAGAGTGTCGTTGGCGTCCAGGTTATAGTTGACGGTGCCGTTTACGCCCAGGGAATCGTTCAGGCCATTGCTGACGGAGCTCTGGCTGCTGGGAGCGAACGCGCCGGTCTGGCGGTCGAGCCGCTCGCGGCTGGTCTCGCCTGTGGAATTGCGCCCGTCATGGCGGAAATTGATGCCGCCCTGGAAGCCCCACGGGCCTTCGTTGTAGGTGCCCGAGGTGGACGTGTTGTAGCGCCCGGCAATGCCGGCGTTGGCGTTGACGGTGGCAAAGCCGCCCGGTTTGCGGTTGCGCCGCATCACCAGGTTCAGGATCGGGCCGCCACCGGCTTCGTTGCCGAATTGCGCGCCCGGATTGTTGATCACTTCCACCGATTCGATATCGTCGGCCGCCATCGCGTTCAGGGTCGCGCCGCGCGAATCGCCCTGCAGCATGGCCGACGGCTTGCCGTCGATCAGTATCTGCACATTGCTGCTGCCGCGCAACGACACCGTGCCATCGGGATCGACCGCCACCGACGGCACGTTGTTCAGCGCATCGGCCGCCGTGCCATTGGTGCTGCCGACATCGGACTTGACGTCGTAGACCTGGCGGTCGATGCGGCCGGTGGGGCGTTCGGCCGTGACGCTGACGGAGGGCGTGGTGTCGGCGGCAGCTTCCTTGGCGACCGGAACGGTTTTCGCGGGTGACGCGTTGGTGACGACGGCGTCGGCCGCAGGCGATTGGGTCTGCGCCTGGACGGCAGTATTGGCGTACAAGAGGCTGCCGCCGGCGATACAGCAGAAAACTATTTTTTGCATGGACTTTATGGAGGTGATGGCGGCGATGGCGCCGCGGGCGGCTGTCATGCCAGGATGAATCAATGGCACGATTTTAGGGGGCCAGCCAAATGAGAACAATTGGTATTTACTCAGTTTAACGTTTAAAACAGTGTTGTGGTAATCCTGCCTCATTTGCTGATCGCGGACCGGCAAACGCTGGCCGCATGAACCGGCCGAAAGGTCGGAATTGAAAGACATGCTGGCAATTGAAATTATTTGGACTATACTCACATCTGACTAATCAAACTAATCGAAGCAATCGAACCAGCAGAGAGCCATATCATGATGGATATTGAAGTTGAAGCAACAATAGACAATGTCGTTTCCTTTGCCGGACAGCCGTCCGAAGTCAGCGAGCAACTGCAGGGCCTGAAAAATGGACGTGTAGTAGCCATTGCAATAGAGGATATTTCTCAGCGCGAAAATGATGCCCTGGAAAACATGCTGCTGGGCGCCGCCAGGCTGTTCAAGCAAACCACGTCCGAGCAACTGGCCGAACAGATGTCCTTGCTTGCCAGGGCCTTCGCGCCGAAAGAGCCGCCGACGCCGGTCATGCTGAAAGAAGCGGAAATGATGGCGCGTGCGCAAAAAGCCGTGTTTGCCGCTTCCGATTGGCTGACCGCAGCGCAGGTCGCTACCCTGGCCGGTTTCAGCGACTCGAACCTGAGCGCCCAGCCCAGCAAATGGCGGCGCGAAAGCAACATCTTCACGGTGCGCCTGGATGGCACCGAGTATTTCCCGGGCTATGGACTCGACCGCGATCACGGCTATCGCCCCTTGAAATCGCTGAAAAAGATCGTTGACCTGTTCAAGGGGCACAAGGAAGGCTGGGGGCTGGCGTACTGGTTTGCCTCCAACAACAGCTTCTTGGGCGGCAAGCGTCCGCTGGAACTGTTGAAAACCGCGCCGGAGCAAGTCTTTGCCGCAGCGCAGGATGAACTGGAAGGCATTGTGCATGCCTGATATCGCAAAAACATTCTTGCACCTGACAATATATAAGTTGCCAGCAGGGACGTTTTTGCACCGCATACATCAGAGCTGTTACGGTGGCACGGAGTTTAATCCTGGCACCAAGGGCAACGCCCGTTTCTCTCCCATCGCCACCCCTGACGGCATAGCTATCCCAACCATGTATGCGGGAGAAACCTTTGATTGCGCCGCGATGGAGTCCATCTTCCACGACGTGCCCTTCGCACCAGGATTCAAAAGTCTGGCAAAAAGCAAGCTCAAGGATCAGGCATATTCCGAGATCAACACCACGCCGAACTGATGCTGGTCGATCTGCGCACCACCGCACTGCGCAAACTCGGCATCGAGCGCAAGCATCTGATCGACACGGAAAAAGACCAGTATCCATCGACGCGCGAGGTGGCTGTCGCCATCCATAGCCAGCGGCCCGATGCGCAAGGGCTGCTGTGGACCTCGCGCCAGGATGACAGCGCCAAGTCAGTGGTACTGTTCGGCAACCGGATCGCGCCCGGCACCTTGCAGCAAACGATAGAACCAAGGGACCTGGTCAATGACACGACTGTTTATGAGAATGTCTTGACCCTGGCCGAGCGCATCGGTGTCGAAATCGTTCCCGGCATCTAAGAGCCTATCCCAGTAGATGAATACGCCCCCTGCTGGCGCCCCTCAGAAGCGGGGACTGCGTTGCTCGTCGTTGCATGGCTCGCCATGCGGCCTCCTCGCGCCTTGTCCGCGCTCCTGATGAGCTGCAAGCAGAAGACGCTCACTACTGGGATAGGCTCTAAGCCTGCAAACAGCTTACGCCAGCAGCCCATGCTGCCGCGCCAGCTTCAGCCAGCCCGGATACTCGGTCATCAAGAGGTCATACAGCTCGCCGTCGCTGTGCTCGTCGGGCGAGCTGACGGAAAAGTAGTTGGCGTTGTCGACCAGGCGGCCCTGCAGTTCATCGAGCTTTTCCAGGAAGGGGAAATCGGAATCGGCAAAGGCGGCGAGGAATTTGCTTTTCGATTTGCGGCCCTTGCCAATGCCCATGAACTGCCAGAAGATCGGCTCGTTGCTGGACCAGCGCAATTGCTTTTCCGTTGTCGCCTGGTCGCTGGTGCCGCCGTCGGTCACGAACATGACATAGACGGGCAGCTCGGCGCGCAGGGGACGGCTGCGCTCGCCGCCGCGCGCGTCGGGGAAGTAAAAGGCGCGGATCGCTTCCATCGCCCGGCCATAGCGCGTGTCGCCTTCCAGCGGATGATGGTCGATGGCGCGGCTGACATAGGTGGTGCAGTTGCGCAGGTCCATCGGATCGGGCTGGTGGACGTTCTTGCCGAACAGGAAAACGTCGATCTCGCCATCGTCATCGAACTTGCAGCCCAGCGCCAGGATGCGCTCGGCGAACTGCTGCACCAGGCCATCGCGGTACAAACGGCCCATGGAACCGGAAATATCGAGGCATAAACACACCTTGGCGCGGTGGTCAAGCAGCCCCACTTTTTGCAGCGAGACGCCGGCCTGCTTGACCAGGTTGACCAGCTGCGGCGCTTCGCGCTCGACACGCTTTTCCAGGTTGATCTTGGCTTGCGCCACGGCGGAGGCGGCGGCGGGCGCGGCAGAGGGAGCGGCGGGCGCCGATTGGTCGACCTCGCCACCGAAATGGCGCACCAGCGCATCGAGGCCGCCATTGAAACCCTGGCCCACGGCCATGAAGCGCCACTGGCCATCCTTGCGGTACAGCTCGCCCAGCATGACGGCTTTTTCCTGCGCAAAGTCTTTGCCCGCAAACGCAAAGCGGGCAAATTCGCGGCCGGCGGCCAGCAGGCGCAGATAACCCGCTTGCATCTGCGACATCACGCCGCCGCCATCGATGCTGGCCGTCAGCACGAGCCGATCTATACTCGCGGGCAGGCGCGCCAGCTGGAAGGCAAACGCGGCGCCATCGCCTTGCGTGCCGCTTTTCGCTTCCACCGCGCCGCACGGCGTGCGCGGCTGGTTGAAAAAGGTCATGTAGCGGTCGTCCGACAGCTTGCCGGCCGCGTCGAGGCCAAAGCAGGCAAAGTCGAGCGTCAAGCCTTGGGCGGAGGCACCGATTTCCAGCACGCCATCCGGCGCCGATTGCGCCAGCGGCAAGCGCTGGCCCTTGGACAAAGCTTCCATTCCATTCTCCTTCACACGATATAGCGGCGCGGATTGTCCGCATTGAAATCATCCTCGTCTTCCTTGTCCTCGCCCTTGAAGACGACGGGACCGTCAAACGCCAGTTGCAAGGACTCGCCCTGCCAGCGCAGCCATGGCGTCGCTTCGCTGTCCGGCTCGGAGGTCTTGCCCGACGGTTCCAGCACGATGCTGTCGGAGGATACCCGCGCGAGACCGATCACATAGGTGTAGACATCGTCGTCGCCGGCGCCCGAGTCGCGGAAGTCAAACGCACATTCGACCACCTGCCCGCCATACTCCATCACCATTTTCGGGCGCATCGAGGCGACCGACACGGCGCCATTGGCCAGCGCCGAGTAGACGCTGAACACCAGGCCCACCGTGCCGCCATAGAACTGCGCCAGGGCGGGATTGACTTCGACCGTTTCCGTGGCCGGCTCACGGCCGGTGGCATTGGTCACGTCGCCCAGGTGGCGCACATAGGGCATGGCATCGAAACTGCCCGACTTTTCCGGTGCCTGGATGCAGCGCATGCGCCCGTCCGGCAACAGTATGCCCACCCGCAGATCGAGGTCGTCGTTATCGTCGTCGCCATCGCCGTTATCGACCCAGGTGGCCTTGACGATCAGTTTTTTCGGCGCGCCGGCGCCCTTGACCAGCGACAATTTATGCGTCTGGCCCGCCTTGGTCAGTGAAATCTTCGACAGCGAGATCCTGGGCGCCACCGGTTCGGCCGCGGCCTGCGCCACCTCGCCGCCGAAGTGCGCCACCAGCGCATCGAGTCCGCCGTTGAAACCCTGGCCCACGGCCATGAAACGCCATTGGCCGTCCTTGCGATAGAGCTCGCCCAGCATGACGGCTCTCTCGTTGGCAAAATCCTTGCCGGCATAGGCAAAGCGCGCCAGCTCGCGCGCCCCATCGAACAGGCGCAGATGGCCGCTGCCCAGTTGCGACAGGGTGGCGGCGCCATCGATGGCGGCCGTGATCACCAGGCGGTCGATGGAGGCCGGCAAGCGGTCCAGCTGGAAATGGAAACCGGCGGGGTCGCCGGCCGGCGCCCGCACGTCCACCGCGCCGCACGGCGTGCGCGGCTGGTTGAAGAAAGTCATGTAGCGGTCATCGGATAATTTGCCGGCGGCATCAAGGCCGAAACAGGCGTAATCGAGCGCCACGCCCTCGCCGGCGATACCGAGTTGCAAAACATTGCCCGTGACAAGACCGGCCAGTGCCAAGCGCTGCCCTTTGATCAGAGTTTCCATGCGGAATTGAGCTTTGATTATTTGAAAAGAGGGAGCGCCGGACAACGGCTCAGGGCAAGGCGCGCTGCCGAAGACAGTACGAATGTACGGCGAGGCAGCAGCAACGCTGCCATGGGCCGTTTTCCGGTGCTCTTAAGCGTTGATGCCGAAAGACACGGCCAGAGGGCCCAGGCCGCCTTTGAAGCCCTGGCCGATGGCCTTGAACTTCCATTCGCTGCCGGCCCGGTAAATTTCACCGAAGATCATCGCCGCTTCCGTCGAACCGTCTTCCGACAGATCGTAGCGGGCGATTTCCTGGCCGTTGTCGCCGTTCAGGCAGCGGATATAGGCCTTGCTGACCATGCCGAAGTTCTGCTTGCGGTTTTCCGCGTCGTGAATGGTGACGGCCACGGCGATCTTGTCGATCTCGGCAGGCACATTGGCCAGGTCGATGGCGATTTTTTCATCGTCGCCGTCGCCGCCGCCGGTGGTATTGTCGCCCGCGTGGACGATGGAACCATCGGCAGACTTCAGGTTATTGTAGAAAATGAAGTCGGCATCGGAACGGGCCTTGCCGTCCGTTTTCAACAGGAAGGCGCTGCCGTCCAGGTCGAAGGCGGCGCCGTCGGTGGCGCGCGGGTCCCAGCCCAGGCCGACCACGATTTTTTTCAGGCCCGGAGCTTCCTTGCTCAGGTTGACATTGCCGCCTTTTTGCAAACTGATCGCCATGATATTTCCTCTATTAAATAACTGAGTGGATAAGAAAAATGCCAATTCGGTAAGAGCCGTCAGCCTACCACAAAGTAAATCCGTGCCAGACGCGCACTATTGAAAATAATGCCATGAAGCAAAAAATAGCGGGTATAGCCCTGCGCCCGGCGCCCAAATGCTCGATAATGCCCGTCCAGCCAGCCTGCAATCGTTTCCGATGACATCAACGCTTCCCCTCCAGCTAGACCTGCTTCCCGGCACCCTGTGCGACGCACGCCTGTGGACCAGCCTGGAGCAGGCCCTTGGCGACGGCTATCTATATAAGCACCTGCCCTTGCACCGGTCGCGCACGCGTGCGGACATGCGCGAGCTGATCGCCACGCACAGCGCGCCGCGGTCGCACCTGGTCGGCTTTTCGCTGGGCGCCTATCTGGCGCTGGAACATGCGGTCCACCATCCCGAACGGATCGCTTCGCTGACCCTGATCGCCAATTCGGCCAGGGGCTTGCCGCCGGACGAGATCGCCACCCGCAAGCGCGTGATCGCCATGCTGGAGCGTAACAGTTACGCCGGCATCACGCGCCAGCGCCTGCGCGAGCTGCTGCACCCGGCCCACCTGGACAATGCCGCCATCACGGACCTGATACGCGCCATGGCGCTGGACCTGGGCAAGGAGGTGCTGCTGGCCCAGTTCGCCCAGACCTTCGACCGCCCCGACCTGATGGACCGCCTGTCCGGCCTGCCCTTCCCGGTGCTGATCGTCGGCTCGGCTGGCGACCAGCTGGTGGCCAGCGGCGACCTGGCGGCGATGGCAGAGCGATTGCCGCGCGCCACCCTGCATCTGCTGGCGGAACCCAGCGGCCATATGATCCCGCTGGAAGCGCCCGCCGAACTGGCGCGCGCCATGCAGGACTTCCTGAATGTATTGCCATCTGGAGTACAAGGCCAATATCAACGATAATGGCGACTTTCGGGCATATCCCATTAATGAACTGATTCAATGAGCACACTGACCATTATCGTCGCCACCGACCAGCAAGGCGGCATCGGCCTCAACAACACCTTGCCATGGAAACTGCCGGAAGACCTGGCGCATTTCAAGAGCGTAACCACCGGCCACCCCATCATCATGGGCCGTAAGACCTTCGATTCGATCGGCCGGCCGCTGCCGAACCGTCGCAATATTGTTATTACACACAATACTCAGTGGAAACGCGAAGGTGTGGAAACGGCCGCATCGGTCGAAGCGGCACTGGCAATGCTCGACGGCGCTGACGGCTACGTGATAGGCGGCGCACAAATCTACAAGCAGTCACTGGCAATGGCCGATCGCCTGATTATCACGGAAATTGATGGCACTTACGATTGCGACGCCGTCTTCCCTACCATCGACCGCACACAGTGGAACGAGACGGCGCGTCAAGATCATGTATCGGTAGCGTCTGGTTTGAAATATGCTTTTGTGACCTTGCAGCGCAAGGCTTGAAACGCTGATTTTTCAACGTCATACGCTCGTCACACCATTCAGGCATGCTGGCGCGCGCTGTGCGTAATTTCGTTATGATATTTTTTTCCCGCAGACGCCGCATTTCTGCGAGAATCCCGTTCTTATTTTTTTTCTGCGATTGCCTGGCCACATATTTACCCGGCTGTCGCGCCCTAGTCCGCCCCTCCACACAAGTTTAGGGGCGGCTTGCTTTTTTGGAGACATGCATGAAATTTCGTTTCCCCATCGTCATTATTGACGAGGATTTCCGTTCTGAAAATACGTCCGGCCTGGGCATTCGCGCCCTTGCCGCCGCAATGGAAAAAGAAGGCATGGAAGTGCTGGGCGTGACCAGCTACGGCGATCTGTCGCAATTTGCCCAGCAACAATCGCGCGCGTCGGCCTTCGTGCTGTCGATCGACGATGAAGAATTCGGCGCCGGCTCGATCGAGGAAACCGACCACGCGTTGAAGTCCCTGCGCGCCTTTGTCGAAGAAATCCGCCACAAGAACGCCGACATCCCGATCTACCTGTACGGCGAAACGCGCACTTCGCGCCATATCCCGAACGATATCCTGCGCGAACTGCACGGCTTTATCCATATGTTCGAGGATACGCCGGAATTCGTCGCGCGCCATATCATCCGCGAAGCGAAAAGCTACCTCGACGGCCTGTCGCCGCCGTTCTTCCGCGCGTTGGTGCACTACGCCAATGACGGTTCCTACTCGTGGCACTGCCCCGGCCACTCGGGCGGCGTGGCTTTCCTGAAGTCGCCGATCGGCCAGATGTTCCACCAGTTCTTCGGTGAAAACATGCTGCGCGCCGACGTCTGCAACGCCGTCGAAGAACTGGGCCAACTGCTCGACCATACCGGTCCCGTTGCCGCCTCCGAGCGCAATGCGGCGCGCATCTTCAATGCCGACCATTGCTATTTCGTCACCAACGGTACCTCGACCTCGAACAAGATGGTGTGGCACTCGACGGTGGCGCCTGGCGATATCGTGGTAGTTGACCGCAATTGCCACAAATCGATTCTGCACTCGATCATCATGTGCGGCGCGATCCCCGTGTTCCTGATGCCAACCCGCAATCACCTGGGCATTATCGGCCCGATCCCGCTGGCTGAATTCACGCCGGAAAGCATTGCCCGCAAGATCGAGGCGAACCCGTTCGCGCGCGAAGCGAAGAACAAGAAGCCGCGCATCCTGACCATCACGCAATCGACCTACGACGGCGTGATCTACAACGTCGAGACCTTGCGCGAAATGCTGGACGGCAAGATCGACACCCTGCACTTCGACGAAGCATGGCTGCCCCACGCCACCTTCCACGATTTCTACAAGAACATGCACGCGATCGGCAAGGACCGTCCGCGCGCCAAGGAATCGATGATCTTCTCGACCCAGTCGACGCACAAATTGCTGGCCGGCCTGTCGCAGGCCTCGCAAATCCTGGTGCGCGAATCGGAACAGGTCAAGCTGGACCAGGACGCCTTCAACGAGGCCTACCTGATGCACACCTCGACCTCGCCGCAGTATTCCATCATCGCCTCGTGCGACGTGGCCGCGGCCATGATGGAAGCGCCGGGCGGCACCGCGCTGGTGGAAGAATCGATCATGGAAGCGCTCGATTTCCGCCGCGCCATGAAAAAGATCGACCAGGAGTGGGGCCAGGACTGGTGGTTCCAGGTCTGGGGACCGGACAGCTTCAACGACGAAGGCATGGGCCAGCAGGAAGACTGGATGATACGCGCCGAGGACGACTGGCACGGCTTCGGCGACCTGGCCCCCGGCTTCAACATGCTCGACCCGATCAAGGCGACCATCGTCAACCCGGGCCTGTCGCTGGACGGCCAGTTCGGCGAGACCGGCATTCCGGCCTCGATCGTCACCAAATACCTGGCCGAGCACGGCGTGATCATTGAAAAATGCGGCCTGTACTCGTTCTTTATCATGTTTACCATCGGCATTACCAAAGGCCGCTGGAACACCCTGCTGACGGCCTTGCAGCAGTTCAAGGACGACTACGACAAGAACCAGCCGATGTGGCGCATCCTGCCGGAATTTGCGGCGGCCAACCCACGCTATGAAAAAATGGGCCTGCGCGACCTGTGCCAGCAGATCCACGATTTCTACAAGGCGTACGACGTGGCCCGCCTGACGACGGAAATGTATCTGTCGGACATGATCCCGGCCATGAAGCCATCGGACGCGTTCGCCAAGATGGCGCACCGCGAAATCGAGCGCGTCGCCATCGACGAGCTGGAAGGACGCATCACGTCGATCCTGCTGACGCCGTATCCACCGGGCATTCCGCTCCTGATCCCGGGCGAGCGCTTCAACAAGACCATCGTCGACTACCTGCGCTTCGCACGCGACTTCAACGAGCGCTTCCCCGGCTTCGAGACCGATGTGCACGGCCTGGTGAAACGCGAAGTCGACGGCAAGCGCGGCTACTTTGTGGACTGTGTGCGCCAGGACGATTAAGTTTTCCCGAGCATGATTCGAACGCCGCCTGGCTTACCTCAGGCGGCGTTTTTCATGGCTATGTCACCGTCAAATGTGGGAACGTGCCCAAAGTGGCCCTGAGCAAGCTTTCGGGAGACAATATTCTTTTGGCGTCGAGTATCCAGCGCCAACCCAGGTAGTTGGGCAAGTAGCGCGTCGCGACACCATGAAAGACGCGCAGCCATTCCCGCAGCCGGCTGTGATACGCGTTGACGTTCTGCACGTGGACAGTGCCATGTACGCGTATTCCGGCCCGCAAGTTCACGGCGGCATGCAGGATGCCCACTTCTCTCGCAAACACCGGATAGGCCGGATGGCCATCGCTCACCAACAAGATGTCGCGATCGATCACAGGTGGCAGGCAGGCGTGCAGCCTGGCCTTGGTCAGCTGGCCCAGGCCAGTGACGAAATCAACGGTTTGCCCGGTGCGGTCACGTGCCACCAGGATGCACACTTGCTCATCCGAAATGCCGCGCTGGCGGGCAGCACCGCCTCGCTTGCGTGCCGGCCGTGTCATGTGCCGGGACCCTTTTTGCGACTCCAGTACATACATCTCGTCGGCCTCGGTAATGCCGTGCAGGCAGCGTGGCCGGTCGGTCTTGGCCAGCGCCAGGAAGCGATGGCGCCAGCGAAAGCTGGTATTGCGATGGACATTGACTTGGGCGGCGGCCTTGCGCACCGAAAACGAGTTGAGCAAACAGTCGGCATAGGCCAGCCATCGTTCCTTGTGGTGCAGATGGGCCAGCGGCGTGCCCGTCAAGGCGTTGAAAGTTTTGCCACAAGGAACACAGCGATAGCGTTGCAAACCATGCGCCTGGCCATGCCGGTGGAAACGTGTCGCGCCACACGCGGGGCAATGCAGCTGCGCCTGCGCTGCTTGTTCGATCAGGACGACGGCCGCATCCTGCGGCGCGCTGCTATGCAACAAGTTACTGCAGACAATACGTTGGCGATGCGACAGGTGCGGAATTTGTCTGGCGAATGCCTGCCACTGGGCGGTATCCATCATCGGCTCCTGGAAGGAAAGACCTGATCAGTCAGACCGCAGCAACTGCAGAGCGTTCCCACCGCTTTCGGTGACATAGCTTTTTTGGTTCGCCAGGTTTCACGCTTGCGCCAGATCAAACGCCCTGCTATCCCCTCTCCTAAGATGATCGCCTCACCGGCTATCTGGTTGTGGGACAGGCATGGCGCTCAAGGTCTGGCTGGAAGTACTGCAACAGGCGGCGGCCACTTCGGCTGCCCTCCTGAGTGCGGCCTTGCAGCAGGCCCAGCTGTCGATAAGCCGGCCCGCCGATGGCATTCCCGGCATCGTGCTGTTCTGCCAGCCGGACACGGCGCTGCTGCAGGCGCTGGCCGCGCTATGCCGCCAGGCGCAGGTGCTGGCCATTGCCGCCAACGGCGCGCCGCTCGACTGCATGCAGCAGCGCGCGGTGATGGCGGCCGGCGCGCGCGATGTGCTGGTGTGGCCGCCGAACGCCATCGATGCGGGCCAGGTGCTCGCGCGCCTGCAGCGCTGGCAGGCGGTGGCGCAGCTGCTGGCCTCGGACGCCGTGCGCGGCACCCTGGTCGGCGATAGCCAGGCCTGGCGCGCCCTGCTGCGCGAGGCGGTGGAAATGGCCGTTTTCAGCCAGGCCTCCGTGCTGATCACGGGCGAGACCGGGACCGGCAAGGACTTGCTGGCGCAACTGATCCACCGCCTGTCCGCCTGCCGCGGCGAGCTGACCGTGCTCGACTGCACCACCTTGTCGCCGGAACTGGCCGGCAGCGAACTGTTCGGCCATGAACGGGGCGCCTACACGGGCGCGGCCGGCGCGCGCGACGGCGCGTTTGCGCTGGCCGATGGCGGCGTGCTGTTCCTCGATGAAATCGGCGAGCTGCCGCTGGCCATGCAGGCGCAATTGCTGCGCGCCATCCAGGAACGCAAGTACAAGCGCATCGGCGGCAGCAGCTGGCAGCCGACCCAGTTCCGCCTGGTATGCGCCACCAACCGCGCGCTGGAAGACGAAGTGGCGCGCGGCGCCTTCCGGGCCGACCTGTATTACCGCATCGCCGGCTGGTGCTGCCGCACGCCGCCCTTGCGCGAACGCTGCGACGATATCCTGCCGCTGGCCATGCATTTCCTGAGGGAACTGGCGCGCGCGCCGCCGCCCGCGCTGGATGCGGCCGTGCGCGACTATCTGCTGCTGCGCGACTATCCGGGCAATGTGCGCGAGCTGCGCCAGACCGTCACGCGCATCTGGCAGCGCCATTGCGGCCCCGGCCCGATCACCATCGGCGCGCTGCCGCCCGAGGAATGCCAGCTCGCGCCGGCGTGGCCCGACCTGCAATTCGAGGCCGGCGTCAAGCGCGCCCTCGGCCTGGGACTCAAGCTGCCCCATATCACGCGCTGCGCCACCGAAGTGGCGGTGCGCCTGGTGCTCGACGAAGAACATGGCAACAACCAGCGCGCCGCCGCCCGCCTGGGCGTGACCGACCGCGCCCTGCAACTGCGCCGCAAGGCGGCGGCTTGCGCGGCCAAGGCCAGCCCGCCCTGACTCAGGCTGGCGGCCCTGCGCCGGTCAGCACGATGCGGTTGCCGCGCCGCTGCCAGCGCCCGCTGTCGCCGTCGATGCCGGCGCCGCCTGCCCGCTGCGGCGGCGCCAGGCGAAAATGCGGCAACTGCTGCCGCAGCGCGTCCGCCAGGGCGCTCTCCACCGCACGCGCGCTGCCGTCCGAGTCCCCGGCCAGCCGCGCCGCCTGGCCCGCCACGCGCACGAAACGGCGCGCCACCTCGAGTTCATCCTCGCCGGACAGCGCGCCGCCAAATTCCAGTTCCAGCGCATTGCTGGCGGCACGGCCCAGGGCCGAACCGAGCGCCGTGCCCACGCCGGGAATCGGGATCATCGAGCCGAGCGCGCCGCCGACGAACGGCAAGGCCGTCTTCGCCACCGCCTTCAAGGCGCCGCCGAGTGGCTTGGCGATCTTCTTGACGCCCTTCCAGACGCTTTTGAAGACCTTGCCCAGGAACTGGTCCAGTTCCTCTTCACTGGCCACTTCCAGCAACTCCATGGCCAGTTCCAGTTCTTCCTGTTCGCCGAACAAGGCCGGCTGCGCGCCGAACTCCAGCACTTCAAAGCCGGCGCCTGCGCCGGCGCGTTGCCGGCATTGCCTGCAGCCGCATTGCAGTTGATGCATGACGACCTCCGTTGTTGATATCAGCCCCACGTCTCGCCCATCACCGCCACTTCCAGTTCGCGCCGCTGGTTGGTCAGTACGCCGCGCCGGTGGGTGAACATATCGGCATGGATGCTTTTTTCCACCAGGCGCCGCTGTGTGGCGGACTTCAGCGGCGCCACGTACACCTCATGGCCGGACAGGTCGAGCCCCATCATCTTGCCGCACAAATGGTGCTGCTTGAGGCGCCGCCGCAAATCGTCGGTCTGGCCGCTGTAGGCGCGCCGGCCGTCCCTGGTATCGAATTCGATCAGGTACAGGCCGGCGCCGGTGGCTTTCGCATTGCTGACGGCTTGCGCCAGCTTGCCCACCGACTGGTAGTTCAGGCCGGCCGCCTCGCGCACGCGGCCCAGGGTGGCGGCCAGCACAGGTGGCACTTCGCCCTGCCCGTCGCCATCGCCCTCGTCAGCGTCCCGGCCGGCATCCGGGTCATTCCAGGGTTCGGGCTGCGGTGCCGGATACAACATCGGATACGCCACCGGATAGCTGCCCCAGCCCCGGTAGCGCGGCGGCACGGGGCGGCGCGGTCCACGCAGCGGCGGACGCGGACGCAAGCGCCCTCCCCGGCCGCGCCCACCGCCGGCGCCGCGCCAACGTTCGTCCTCCCACTCCTCTTCCCCTTCGCCTTCGCCCTCCCACTCCCGCTCTTGCTCTTGTTCCCACTCTTGCTCCTGTCCCCATTCACCCTGTACGGCTGCGCCAAACGGCAGCACTTCAAATGACTCGTTCATATCGCCTCCTTGCGTAACAGTCCAGCAGGTCGATCACCTGCGCCAGCTGCGCCGGCGCGTGGTCGGCCCGCAGCAAAAACGTCAAGCCTCCTGTGTGCGCCAGCGCCCGCACGCCGGCCACCTGCAGGCCCGCCTGCCAGTGCGCGCGGCCGGGCAGGTGCTGCACCGGAAACGCGCCGCCCCGGCTGGCGATGCCGGCGCTGGCCAGCCCCGCGCGCCACTGCGCCACATTCGCCGCCAGCCTGGCGCGCAGGCATGCGCCATGGCGCGCATTGATGGCCAGGGCGCGGCTGGCCGCCGCCAGCACGGCCGCCGACGGCGGACTGGCATGCACGCGCGTCTGGCTATGCGCCGTGAAGCGCTCGATCAATGCATCGGGGCCGGCCAGCACCGCCAGCGGCACGCCAAATCCCTTGGCCAGCGAGGCGCCGATGACGATGTGCTCGCCGCGCAAGCCATGCCGGCGCGCCGAGCCGCCGCCGTCCGGCCCCGATATGCCCAGCGCCTGCGTATCGTCCAGCAGCAGATAGCCGCGCGCCTGCCGCGCCAGCGCCGCATAGCAGGCCAGCGGCGGCGCCCGCTCCCGGCCCGGCACATACCCATCGGCCAGGATCAGGGGCCGGCGCCCGGCCTTGCGCCAGCGGCGCACCAGGCGATCCAGCGCCGGCAGGTCGCCGCAGGCAAAGCACCGCAGCGGCAAGCCCAGCGCCTGCGCGCGCTCGGCGCCCCAGCGCGCGATCGGGTAGCTGGCCTGGTCCACCAGCAGCACCAGCGGCTCGCCGGCGACCATGCCGAACAGGTCCCAGTACAGATGCAGGGTCGACGGCAGCAGGCACGCCGCCTGGCAGCCCTGCAGCCGCGCCAGGCGCGCGGCGATCATGGGCGCGCCCGCCATCTCGCCCAGGGCGGCCGGCTGGCCCAGCGTCAGCGCGGCCCACGGCGCCAGTGCGGATGAGGGGTGGCGCATGCCCAGGTACAGGGCGCTGCAAAAGTCCAGCATGCGTGCCACACTGCACCGCCCTACACGCTGCGCAGCTGCTGGTTCATGCGCTGGCGCAGCAGCACCGAAGGCATGGTCGCCTCGATCGCCGGATCGCCCGCTTTCGCCGACAGGTCGACCCCGGTTACGGCGCGGTAGGCGTGGATATAGCCCTGCACCTGCGGGCGCCAGAAGCGCGCCCAGTTGAAGGCCTGGGTCGGCTCGTAGATATCGCTCCAGTTGCCGTAGCGCACCGACAGCAGCAGTTGTTCACCGAAGATGGCCAGGCTGCGGAAATGCACCACGCTGGTATCGGTCCAGCCCTGCAGTTTCTTCATGGCGTCGACCCGGTCCATCCAGCCTTCCGGATACGCCACCATCACGCGCGTGGGCAGGAATTCGCGGAACTCGGGCCGCGCCAGCATCCATTGCTGCATCAGCATTTCGATGCGGGCGGTGGACGGCAGGTCGCCGAACTGGTTGCTGGCGCCCTGCGACAGGATCAGGTGGATCTCCTTCAGCGCGTTCAGCACCGGGAAGGCGTCGGCCTTGACGGTGGTGTCGTCATCCTGCTTGTAGAAGGATGTGAGCAGGCGCAGCAGATGATGGAAGGCTTCGAGGAACTTCGAGTGGCTGTCGGCTGGCCGGAAGTGCTGCACCGCCTTGCCATCGAGCCGCACGCCGTAATGATGGTCGTACTCGTAGTTGCGGCGCATCACCGTCAGCCTATGCTGCTCGTCCTGGGTGTAGCCCCACAGCAGATTGTTCAGCGGCCGCAAGGTGTCGATTTCCGTGTTCGCCAGCGGGTCGAGCTGGCTGCCGGGCGCGCGCAGGTTCTGGAAGCGCTGGGCGATGGCGTTCATGGTCTGCACCAGCATGCCCTCCTCGTGCCAGTACGACCAGATCAGTTCGAGCAGGCAGGGATTGGCCAGCTTTTCCTGGATGATCCCGAAGCACACATCGACCTCGCCTTCCTGGCCGCGCGGGATGCTGATCGGGATATCGGGCAGCTTGCGGCGGATCACGGCCAGGTAGGGCAAGGTCTGGAAGCCGTCGATGTTTTCCAGGTAGTCGTTGCGCAGCACCGTTTCCAGGTCGCGCCCCTGCGGAATATCGCGCCGGTCCAGGTAGGCGTTGTCCTCGGCCAGGTTAAAGGCCAGCGGCTGGTTCAGCACGCCGCAATTGACCATCACGAAGGCCTCGGTGGCCACCTTCAGCACGCGGTAGGAATCGGCGTCCGAAAACGGCAGCGCGCGCCGCTGTTTCAGCGACTGGAAGGCGTCGGCCTTGCGGGCGAAGCGGCCCTCCTCGAAACCGCGCACGCTGCCGAGGTCGCCGCAGAACAGGCTGTCCATGAAATGCAGGTAATTGGTGAACGACATGGCCTCGGTGCTGTTGCGGATCAGGGTCCACAGCGGCAGGTCTTCGGTCGGCTCGGTTTCGGTACGCGTCAGCGACACGCCGAGATTGCCGGAAATCGGCGTCGGCTGGCGTTCTTCGGTGTCGTATTCGGCGTCGACGGCCAGCATGGCGTTTGGCGTCAGGCCTTCGGGCGTCGGCAGCAGGCTGCGCATTTCCGGGCGCTGCGACAGCATCACCTGCGCCGCGAAGCGGTGCATGCCGGCGCGCCGCACGGGTGTGGAAAACATATTGGCCTTGCCGCGCAGCGGCGTCCACGGCGACGCCGCCAGCACCTGCACCAGGGTGCGCCCGTCGACGCTCTGGTCGCCGTCGAACGTGACGGTGGCAACCGCGCGGTCGCCGACGCGGCCGTAGCTGCAGTCGCTGGGCTGGCAGTCGCTGTTTTCAAACACCAGCTCGACCTGCGGATTCAATTGCGGCTGGAAGCACAGCGTGGCGGCGCAGCCGGCCTGCACCTGCACGCACTGCGGCGCGGTGGTGGGGTAGTTGCCGTAGACGCCCACATAGGCGCCCGGCGGCAACTGCGAAAACACGGTGCCGCCACCGCCATCGGTCCAGCGCACGCCGACCAGCATGGCCGGATCGGCGAGCCAGTTGGCGGGCTCGAAACCGGCGCAATCGGCGCTGCCCCGGCGGTACAGGCTGATGGCGGCGTTGACCACCACCCTCCCGCTGTCCTGCTCGTGTACGGTGACGGCGATGCTGCCGCCCGCTTCTATCGGGCCTGCGCCTGCGTGGCCTGCGGCCCTGCGTTTGCTGCTCATGTCATTCTCCTCAATGGATAATCAATCGTGACGCCAGGCGCGGCACCGCGCCATCCGCCAGCTGCCCATGGCGCAAAGGGTTATGCCGCAATGGGTTATGGCTTAATACATCAGCACACAGTTCCGAAGTGTCCAGGGTGGCGCGCAGGGCCCAGTGGGTCAGCAAACGCCCCAGCAGCTCGCTTTCGTCTTCCGGACTCAGGCTGCCGCTGGCGCGCGCCTGGCCCAGCACGGCGAATACCAAGGTCGGTGACGCCTGGTACATCTGGCGCGGCGCCGCGCTCCACTGGCGAAACAGGCTGGCCAGCAGGGCCGGCTGACGCTGGTGCACAGCCATCACTTCGACCAGCGAGCGCCCGCGCAGGGCCGGCGGCCGGTGCTGCACCAGCAGGCCGACCAGCGCCGCCATGCTGGCCTGCAGTTGTTGCAGCAAGCGCTGCTGGGCCGGCGGCAGGCGCTCGGGCAGGTAGTACGACAGCCACAGCTGTTCGATGCGCGTCCATTGCGGGTGCGGATACAGGGCGCGGCCCATGGCGCAGCTGAGGCGCACGCGCAGCCACGGCACCGGGTGCGGATCGTCGACATTCAGGCGAAACACGAACACGCGCGGCAGGCTGACCACGCCGATCAGGCCCAGGGTGGCCGCCACGCCGACCCGCGCCAGCGACCAGAAGTCCGCGACGATCTCGGAGATCCAGCGCTCCCACAACTGCCACACATGCACCGCGCCGCTGCCGCCATACTGCATCGCCTGCAGCACCGGGCGCAAGGACGCCACCAGGTCCAGCAGGGCCGCGCCCTGGTGGCCGATCTCGTGCACCAGCGACGAGGCGATGCCGCTGCCGATCATGCGTTCGCGCGGCAGGCGAATGATGGCGACCGGATTTTCGCCGCCGCCGGGCAGGCGCGTGCGCGCGCGGCGTATCGCCGCTCCCGGGCCCCGGTCCAGGTAGCAGATCAGCGGTGGGCTCTGGTAGTAGCGGTACGGCAGGGGCAGCGCCAGCGCATCGGCGGCGACGATATCGAGGCCGGACAGCCAGACGCCCGTCTTGTGTTCGCTGCGCTGCGTGATCACTTCGTTGAACAGGTCGAACTGGGTCAGCGCCGCATTGAATTTCAGGCGCAAAAAGGTGAAGCGGCGCTGCGCCTCGGCCGGGGTGGCGCTGCTGGCGCGGTCGGCCTGTTCGCGCCGCAACCACCACTGGAACTGCGCCACCATGCGCCGCAGTTCCCGGCGGCCCTGCACCAGCTGGCTTTCGATGGCCGACTGGGCGCTGGGCATCAGGGCGGCGGCCAGCACCGTCGGCTCGATCAGCGCGAACGGTTCCAGCCGTCCCAGGCGCGCCAGCAGCGAGCGCGCTTCCTGGCCCAGCATCCAGGCGGCGTAGGCGCCGATGGCCATGATCTCAGACGCCGTACAGGACGATTTTCTGGCCCTGGCGCGCCCAGCGGCCGCTGGCCGCGCGCCCACCCTGGCCTGGCCGGCCCTGGCCGCCATTCTGCACGGCCAGCTGCCCACCCTGGCGTGCCAACAGGCCCGGCGCGAACTGGCGCGCCGCCGCGCTGGCCGCCTGCTGGGCGACCGCGCGCGGATCGCCGCCGCGCGCCTGCGTGGCGCGGTTGACGGTATCGGCCGCCAGCCGCACGAACTGTTTCGCGCCTTCGAACTCGCGCTCTTCGCCGGAACCGCTTTCCGCCTCCAGGCCCAGCGCATTGCCGGCCGCCGAGGCCAGGCCGCTGCCGATCTTGGCGCCCAGCGGGCCGCCGAAATAGCCGCCGATGGCGCCGCCGGCCAGCGGGATGGCTTTTTTCGCCACGCCCTTGAGCACGCCGCCCACGGCCTGGCCGATGGGCGACTTGATGACGCTGCCGGCCACCGAAGCGGCCTTGCGCAGGAAATTGCCGAGAAACTGTTCCAGCTCGGCCTCGTTGCTGACCGACAGCAATTCATTGGCCAGTTCCATTTCCTCGGCCTCCGAAAACAGGGCGTTGCCGCCGCCCTCGCCGCTCCATTCGCCCTGGCCGAATTCAAACTGCTCGGCTTCGAAGCCAGTCGCTTCCTGATTGTATTCCATGGTCGTACGATCGATGTCATGCATGATGCGCTCCCGTGATTGTGACAGTGGTAAAACGGTGGTAGACGAGTGATACGGCGGCGCCGGCGGCCTGGACGCCTGCGCCGCATGCTTCAGCAACCCCGGCGCCAGGGTGCGCGCCACCTGCAGCAAGGCCGATGCCACTTTCTGCTGCGGCGCAGCGCTCGCCGCAACCTCCTGGCGCGCCAGCGCCGTATTGACGGCGCAGACCAGTTGCACGATGCGGCGCGCCAGTTCGAATTCCTTGTCTTCCGGGCTCAGTCCTTCGAGTTCCATGCCGAAGATGCGCGCCGCGCGCCGCTTGTGCTCCTGGGCCGCGCCATGCAGCGGCATCAGGGGCGCCAGCACGCGGTTCAGCAACTGGCGCAAGGGCTGCGCCAGCGGTGTGCCGCGCAGTTGCCGCCCGGCGCGGGTGGTGGCCAGCAAGTGCGATAGAAAAGCGTCGAACTGCGCCGGCCGCCGCACTTCCAGCAGCAGCGCCGCCAACGCCAATTCGTCCTCGTGCTGCAAGGGCAGCACGGCGGCCGGCATCGGCATTTCCATCTCGGGACGGTAGGCAAGCAAACGGCTGCTCATGGCGCGCTCCTGTAACTGGAAGTTTGGGGCATGCCCCGTCGCCCTGTTTTTGCAAGCCGCGTGCCAGCCCGGAGCGCCGGTGACAGGCGGGAAAACGGCGAAACAAGCTTCGTCCATGGCGTAAAAACCATGGTTTCCGGCGAAGCCAGTTTCGCTTCGCTATGTGCTTTTCAAACAAGCTTTATTTAGGGAAATTTTTACGTGTCCAATATGCGACACTTGTCATCGAAGCGTAAAAACATTTCCCGTTAACACAATAAAAATCTTTCCGAAATACAGCTTAACTTTCAGCAAAATATAGTTATCCGCACGCAAAACAGGAAGTGATCAAGACGAAAAGTCGCTTTGCCAATAGATGTGGAACGAGCATGGCCCTACAATAACGGAGCCATGAATCACTTGCCCAACGGAAACTAAATGACCCACGTTAAACTGCGCCGCCTGCTGGCGTCGACTTTACTGAGCCTGCTGGCCGCTTGCGGCGGCGGCGGTGGCGGCGACAGCCAGACACCCTCCGCGCAGCAACCGGTGGTTACCGTGCCGCCGCCAGCCACCGGCACGCCGGCCACGCCAACCGTGCCGGCCGATCCCGGTACGGTCACGCCGCCGGTGGTGGTCGCGCCAACGGCGCCCGCGCCGGCTCCGGTAGCGGCGCGCGTATTTACCCGCAAGGAAGCGTCGCGCTTTCTTGCCCGCGCCACGTTCGGCCCGAACATGGCCGCCATCGATGCGCTGGCCGCCAGCGATAGCGACGCCTGGTTCGCCGAACAGTTCGCCAAGCCACAGACCTTGCACCTCGCCTATATGGACAAGCTGCTGGCGGCACAGGTCGCTTCCGGCGGCCCGCGGGTCGGCTTCACGGCATTCTATGAAACCTTCTGGCAGCAGGCCATCCGCGGCGACGACCAGCTGCGCCAGCGCGTGGCGTTCGCCCTGTCGCAGATCTTCGTCATCTCGATGCAGAACGAGACCGTCCGGCCGCTGGTGCGCGGCACCTCCAGCTACTACGACATGCTGGGACAGCACGCCTTCGGCAACTTCCGCAACCTGCTCGACGGTGTGGCGCGCCATCCGATGATGGGCATCTATCTGTCGCACCTGCGCAACCAGAAGGAATCGGGCACCCGCACGCCCGATGAAAACTTCGCCCGTGAAGTGATGCAGCTATTTACCATCGGCCTGGTCCAGCTGAACCCGGACGGCAGCGTGAAAATGTCCGGCGGCAAGCCGATCGACACCTACACGCGCGAAGACGTGGCGGGCCTGGCCAAGGTATTTACGGGCTTGAGCTGGGCCGGCCCGGACCAGGCCAACGGCCGCTTCAACGGCAGCGTCGCCGATCCCGAACGCGATTCGAAGCCGATGCAGATGTATGCGGCCTTCCATTCGACCAGCGAAAAGCGCTTTCTCGGCCAGAGCATTTCCGGCGCCACCAGCGGCGACGACGACATCAAATTGGCGCTCGACACCCTGTTCAACCATCCGAACGCGGCGCCCTTCTTCAGCCGCCAGCTGATCCAGCGCCTGGTCACCAGCAACCCCAGCGCCGCCTATGTCGGCAGGGTCTCGGCCGTGTTTGCCAACAATGGCAAGGGCGTGCGCGGCGACATGCAGGCCATCGTGCGCGCCGTGCTGCTCGACCCCGATGCGGTGGCCATGGCCGGCAGCACCATGCGCACCGGCAAGCTGCGCGAACCCCTGCTGCGCCTGGCCAACTGGATGCGCGCGTTCGACGCCAGGCCCGCCAACGGCATCTACAATATTTACTACCTGGACGATCCCCTGAGCGGCCTGGGACAGAGTCCGCTCAATGCGCCGTCGGTCTTCAATTTCTACCGCCCTTCATATGTGCCGCCCAATTCCGCCATCGCCAGCGCGGGCCTGGTGGCGCCTGAAATGCAGATCACTTCGGAACCGTCGGTGACCGGCTACCTGAACTTCATGCAGGAGGCCATCAATTCCGGCGTCGGCGACGCGCGCCTGGTGAAACCCGACTACACCAGGGAACTGGCGCTCAGCGCCGACGCCAACGCGCTGGTCGACCGGGTCGACCTGCTGCTGATGAATGGCGCCATGTCGTCCCGGCTGCGCGGGCAGATCGTCAGCGCCGTCAACAGCATCACCCTGCCTGCCGCCAGCGCCACCAACGCCCCGCAGATCGCCAATCTGCAGGCAAACCGGGTCAAGCTGGCAATTTTCCTGGCCATGGCCTCGACCGACTACCTGGTGCAGAAGTAAAAGGACTCCACATGACCATCAATGCCCCCCAATTTTCCCGCCGCCGCTTCCTCGGCTCCATGCTGACCCTGGCCGGCACCGGCGCCGCGCCGTTCGCGCTGAACCTGGCCGCCATGGGCAATGCCGCCGCCCAGTCGGCTGGCGACTACAAGGCCATGGTGTGTTTGTTCCTGAACGGCGGCAACGACGCCTTCAATACCGTGCTGGCCACCGACAGCGCATCGTGGAATGAATACCTGCGCGTGCGCAACACCGGCGGCAGCGACTCGATCCACCTGCCGGGCACCGGCGAAACGGGCGGCGTGCTGCCCATCGTTCCCGCCACCGCACAGGCCGGCCGCAGCTTTGCACTGCACCCCAGCCTGGGGCCGTTGAAGGAATTGTTCGATGGCGGCCGCGCGGCCGTGGTGGCCAATGTCGGCACCCTGATCGCGCCGACCACGCTGGCCCAGTACAAGGCGAAAAGCGTGGCGCTGCCGCCCAAGCTGTTCTCGCACAACGACCAGCAATCGACCTGGCAATCGGGCCAGCCCGAAGGCGCCAGCGTGGGCTGGGGCGGCCGCCTGGGCGACCTGGCAATGGCCGGCAATGCCAATGCCATGTTTACCACCATTTCGGCGGCCGGCAACACGGTCTTCCTCAGCGGCCAGCAGGTGCGCCAGTTCCAGGTCGGCCAGGCGGGCGCCGTGCCGATTCGCGGCATCAGCGCCAACCTGTTCGGCACCGCGGCCGGTACCAGCGCGCTGCAAGCCATTCTGGCGGACGCCGGCAGCGACCTGATCGAACAGGAACAGAAATCGGCGGTGCAGCGCGCCATCTCCAGCCAGTCCATCCTCAGCGGCGCCATGCTGGCCGCCGGCCCCACCGGCGTGCCCAATCCCACCAGCTACATCAATCCGACCACGGGCGTGGCGGCCACCAATCCGCTGGCGGTGCAACTGCAGACGGTGGCGCGCATCATTGGCGGACGCAGCGCGCTGGGCGCCAAGCGGCAGGTGTTTTACGTGACCCTGGGCGGCTTCGACACGCACGACCGGCAAAAAATCCAGCAGGCCGACCTGATGGCCCGCCTGGCGCATGCGCTGGCCTATTTCGACACCACCCTGGCCGCGCTGCAAGGGACCGACCTGCGCCGCCAGGTCACCACCTTCACGGCCTCGGACTTCGGCCGGACCTTTACCAGCAACGGCGACGGCACCGACCACGGCTGGGGCGCGCACCACTTCGTCGTCGGCGGCGCCGTGCGCGGCCGCGATATCTACGGCGCCTTCCCGGCCTCCGGCCTGGGCCATGCGCTCGACGTCGGTTCCGGCTCGCTGCTGCCGACCATCTCGGTCGACCAGTACGGCGCCACCCTGGCCAGATGGTTCGGCGTGCCGGACAGCCAGCTGGGCGAGGTATTTCCCAACCTGGCCAATTTTAGCCAGCGCGACCTGGGTTTCATGAGCGTCTAACCGTTGACACCCACCGTCAGCGTCACGACGTAGCCATCGGTAGCGTTGCCCGTCACGCCGGCCATCTGCAAGCTGGTGCCGTCGCTGAAGACATTGTCGGTGGCATAGCTGATCTGCGCCAGGTTGCGCACGCTGGAGGTGTAGCCGCTGGCCGTGTAGACCTCGTTCAGCGTCGCCAGCGGAAACGTGAATTGCGAGGTCTTGATGCGGCTGCTGGCGGCGGCCGCCCTGGCCAGGCTGGGATAGACTTCGAAATGCACGTGCGGCATGCGCCCCGCATAGCAGCCGGGAAAGATGGTGGTAAACGACAGGCTGCCGCTGCTGTCCGTTTCCTGCACCCCGCGCAGATAGTTCTGCGCCGTCACGCCGCTCGAATACAGCGAATACAGGCCGTCGCGGTCGCAATGCCACAGATAGATCGCGTAGCCGGCCAGGCTGGCGCAGCTGGCGTTGGCGTTCACCAGCTGCAGCCTGATGGTCAGTGGCACGCCGGCCGCCACGCCGGTGGCGCCGTTGAAACTGCTGCGGATATCGCTGCGCACCACACCGGTCTGGTTCAGCACATTGATGATGCTGCCGCCATTGGTGTTGGTGCCGTCGGCCGGATACGGTCCGCCCGTCTCTTCCGGGATCACCGCGCAGGCGGTGGTGGTCGGGGTGGTGGCCGTGGTACCGGTGCCGGTGGTGCCGGTGGCCGTGGTGCCGGTCGACGCCGTATCGCTGGCACTGGAACCGCCGCAGCTGATCAAGGGCAAGGTGGCGGCGCCCGCCAGCACCCAGCGCAGCAGGCGGCGCCGCTCCAGCGCCTGCCGCTGCATCATTTCAAGGTCGGACGCCAGGCCGAAATCATGTAAATCCATACATACTCCATCAGGTGGGGCAAGCCGGCCAGCGCGGGACTGAGGCTGGCGCACAGGAAGCAACACTGCATGAGTTTGTCGCCCATGCTGTGTTGGACCCTGTTGGCTGGCTTGCGGTTCATGGTTCAGGCCGTTGTATTGACCAGGTTGCCGCTGGACGACAGGCTGCCGCCGGCGCTGGCCGAGCCCAGGCTGCCCGACAGGGCTTGCAGGAAGCTGGCCAGTTTGTCGGAGCTGCCGCTGTTGCTGCTGCCGCCCAGCGCGCTCAGCAGGCTTGAAAAGCTCGATTGCAGCTCGCTCACGCTGCTGTCGGTGCCGGCCGTGCTGTCGCTGCCGGACGACGTCAGTTTTGAAAGCAGGCTTTGCAGGTCGGACTCGATATTGCCCGGTCCGCGACCACCGCCCGGTGGCGGGCCCGAAGGCGGCTCGCCACCCTCGCCCTGTTCGCCACTCTCGCCCCCGCCGCCGCCGCCACCTTGCGCGCGCAGGCTGCCCATCAGCTGGTGCAAAAAGGCGCCCAGCGCCTGGCCGGCATCGGCCGTGCCGGCGGTGCCGCTGGAGCTGGCCTCGTCGGAAGTGTCCGACTCGCCATCGGCCACCGTCACGCCGATCGACGACAAGGCGCTGGAAATGGCGTCCAGGAAGGCGCTGTCATCGGGCTTCGGGGGCGGCGTGCCGCCCACGCTGGCGGCATTGCCGGTGCCGCTGGTGCTGCTGGTGCCGCTGAGGCGGGCAAACGCGGCCAGATGGCTGGCGGCGCTGCTGGAATTGACGGCGCTGATGCTCATAGTTTTCTCCCTCGACAAGAATTGGACTTATTTTTCACCGCGCGGGGCGGGGCCGCGGCCGTTGCCCGGACCGTCCTCGTCGCGGCGCGCCTCGACCTGCTGGCGCTGTTCCGGCGTCAGGACGGCCAGCAACTGCTGTTCCAGGCGCGCATGCTGCAGGCTGATCTTTGCCATCGCCTGCGCCGCGCCATTGGCCAGCGCCACGGCTTTCGCATCGTCATAGTGGTTCGACGCGGCCAGTTCGCGCAGTTGCTCATGCGCCTTGAAGGCGATCTTCTGCTGTTCGCGCAGCAGCGGCGCCTGGGCATAGGTGGCGGCAAAGACCTTGTCCTGCTGCGCTTCGCTCAGTTCCACGCCGCGCAGGAAGGGCGGCAAGCCTTCGCCCAAGCCCCGGCCCGGGCCTTCCATGCGCGGGCCCGGACCGGGGCCACGGTCAGGCCCCTGCTGGGCATGGGCCGCCAGCGGTGCGCCCAGGGCGGTGGCCAGCAGCAGCGACATCATGACAGTTGCTTGTTTCATGCTCGAATTCCTCTCGTTTCAATGAGCCTCGATTGTGCGGGGCTTGCGTGTAAAGCAACGTCAGCGCCAGGTAAAAACGTGTAAAGCAATGTGAAAAACTGTATAAAGGAAGCAATGTAAAAGCGGGTAAAACGCAGCAAAGGCCCTGGCCGGGGCTGCTATCATGGCCGATCAACATCGGAAAAATCAGGAAGACGCATACGCATGAGCAAGGTATTGTTAATCGACGACGACATCGAACTGGTCGGCATGTTCCAGGAATACCTGGAGCAGGAAGGTTTTGAAGCGAAAGCCGTGCATGACGGCGAACGGGGCGCCGCCGAAGCGCTGACGGGCCAGTACGCCATCGCCATCCTCGACGTGATGATGCCGCGCATGAATGGCCTGGAAACCCTGCGCCGCATCCGTGCCGGCAGCCGCCTGCCGATCCTGATGCTGACGGCGCGTGGCGACGATACCGACCGCATCGTCGGCCTGGAACTGGGCGCCGACGATTACGTCACCAAGCCGTGCACGCCGCGCGAACTGACGGCCCGCATCCGCGCCATCCTGCGCCGCTCGCAGGCCGTGCCGCTCGACACCTCGGCCACGGCGCCGCTCATCGTGGGCAACCTGACGATGTGGCCGGAACAGCGCCGCGCGGCCTGGGCCGGGGTGCAGCTGGAATTGACGAGCACGGAATTCAACCTGCTGGAAGTGCTGGTGCGCAATGCCGGCAAGCCGGTCAGCAAGAATCAATTGTCCGAACTGGGGCTGGGCCGGCCGATGGCCCGCTTCGACCGTAATATCGACGTGCACCTGAGCAGCCTGCGCCGCAAACTCGGCAGCCTGGACGATGGCCGTTCCTGCCTGCAGACCGTATACCGGCTCGGCTACCAGCTGATCAAGGAATAAGCGTGGGCCGTCTGTTCTGGAAGTTTTTCCTGTGCATCTTGCTGGCCCAGGTCGCCGCCACCATCGGCATCGGTGGTACTTTCTGGCTGAAAAGCCGCGCAGCCCAGCAGGCGCGGACGCAGGAAATCGATACCAGCCCGCCGGCGCAAATGGCCATCGAAGCGGCCACCGCCACACTCGAAGCGGGCGGCAGCAAGGCGCTGCAGCAGTTTATCGGCAAGCTCGAACGCATGCGCGTGATGGCCGTCGATGGCGGCGGCCGCGAGCTGATGGGCCGTACCGTGCAGCCGGCCATGCTGGACAAGGCGCGCGCCCTGCTGCAACAAGACCAGCCGCGCGCCGTCGTGCGCGAGGCGACCGGCAGCGACGGCGTGCGCTATCTGCTGTTCCTGCCCTACTCCGAGCATTTCCGCACCGCCGGCACCGACGCCGCGCGCGAAACCCTGAACGCCATGGGCATGGCGGGCAACCGCGCCATGCCGCCGGGGCCGCGCATGGATGGACCCGGCCAGCCACCCGGGATGAACGGCATGAACCAGCCACCGCGCCGCGACGGCATGGGTAACGGCATGGGCGGCATGGGCGGCATGCCGCCAGGGCCGCGCATGGACAGCCCCTACCGCACCTTTATTCCGATTATCGCCGCCACCGTGGCCAGCCTGCTGTTCGCCTTCCTGCTGGCCTGGTATTTTTCGCGCCCCATCCGCGACCTGCGCGCCGCGTTCGAAGCGGCCTCCGGCGGCGACCTGGCGCCGCGCTTCCAGGCGGTCGCCAGGCGCGGCGACGAACTGACCGACCTGGGCCGCGATTTCGACCGCATGACGGGCCGCTTGCGCAGCCTGATGGATAGCCAGACGCGGCTGCTGCACGATGTGTCGCACGAGTTGCGCTCGCCGCTGGCGCGCCTGCAGGCCGCCATCGGCCTGGCCCACCAGCAGCCCGACAAGCTGGCCGCCTCGATGGACCGCATCGAGCGCGAAAGCGTGCGCATGGACAAGCTGGTCGGCGAACTGCTGACCCTGTCGCGGCTGGAAGCGGGCGCAGTCAACCCGCTCAACGAAGACTTCAGCATTGCCGATCTGCTGCACGATATCGTCGAGGATGCCCGTTTCGAAGCCGAGGCCGACGGACGCCAGATCGGCATCACCGTCAGCGGCGACGCCGATATCGCCAGCGCCATCGTCAACGGCCAGGCCGAACTGCTGGGACGCGCGGTGGAAAACGTGGTGCGCAACGCCATCAAGCACAGCCCGGACGTCAGTGTCATCAGCGTGGTGCTGTCGCGCCATGACGAGGGCCGGCAGGTGCATGTGAGCGTGCTCGATCATGGCCCCGGCGTGGCCGACAGCGACCTGTCGGCCATCTTCGAGCCGTTTTTCCGCGCCAGCAACACGCAGAAATCGACCGATGGCCATGGCCTGGGCCTGGCCATCGCCCAGCATGTGGTCAAAGGCCACGGCGGCACCATTGCGGCACGCAACCGCAGCAGCGGCGGCCTGTGCGTGGAGATACGCCTGCCCGCCAAAGCGCCGGGCTGACATCAACCCTTATGCCTGGGTGTCGATGATGCTGCCCAGGGTCGAGGTGGCGGAACGGGCCGGGCTGCTGGCCGTGTCCGCGCTGCTGGCGGCCTGGCTGTCCTGTTTCTGCTGCGCCTGCTGAGCGGCGGCCGCCTGCAATTGCGCGATCTGCGCCTGCAGCGCCTGGATCTGCTGCGCCAGCTGCTCCTGCAATTTCTGCGCCGTTTCAGTCTGTTCGCCCTTCTGCGACTCCGTCAACTGCTTTTGCGCCGCCGTGATCTGCTTCTGCAGGGCAGCAATTTGCGTGGTGCTGCTGGAACTGCCGCTGCTGGAGGCCGCGCTGACCGCGCCGCCCGAACCGATTGCCGATACCATGATGATTGCCTCTTCTCTGTGTCAATACCATTATTATCGGCAAAGTTTCCTACAGATAAAGATGCACAAGTGTAAAGGCGGGTAAAGGCGGCCTGGCGGCGGACGCCGCTTTCATGCTGGCGGTGCGGAGTTTGTGGGGCGAGGCGGGAGTGTTGATGGGATAGCACGGCTGACCGGCGCAGCACGCAAAGCCTGCTGCGCGGGCATCTGCCGCTGTACCGCGCTTCGCCAGCCCTGGCAGACTGGCTGATGCAGCAACCCTGAATCAGGTCTTCGGCAAGGTCACGCCAACCTGGCCCTGGTATTTGCCGCCGCGGTCCTTGTACGAGGTCTCGCACACTTCGTCGGACTCGAAGAACAGCACTTGCGCCACGCCTTCGTTGGCGTAGATCTTCGCCGGCAAGGGGGTGGTGTTGGAAAACTCCAGCGTCACATAGCCTTCCCATTCCGGTTCGAACGGCGTGACGTTGACGATAATGCCGCAACGCGCATAGGTGCTCTTGCCCAGGCAAATCGTCAGTACATTGCGGGGGATGCGGAAGTATTCGACGGTGCGGGCCAGCGCGAAGGAATTGGGCGGGATGATGCAATAGCCCTTGCCCGAGACGTCGACGAAGTTATTGGCGTCAAAATCCTTGGGATCGACGATGGTGGTGTTGATGTTTGTAAACAGCTTGAATTCATCGGCGCAGCGGATGTCGTAGCCATAGCTTGAAGTGCCGTAGGAAACGATGCGGTTGCCATCGCGTTCCTTGACCTGGCCCGGTTCGAACGGCTCGATCATGCCCGTTTGTTCCGCCATGCGGCGTATCCATTTATCGCTTTTAATCGTCATCGCTGGGGCATCTTTCTAGAATATCGGAATGGCTGGGGCGTCGCGACCTGGAGGGCAGCGGCCCGAATGGCAGGATTTTACGCGAAAACCCGCTGGCTTTGGCCCTTGCGCACTGAAATTCGTGCCCTGCGTCAGCGTTTTTCCAGCAAGGTGGAAATCATCTCATGCACCACCTGCGCCGTCAGCTCGGGCGCCTCCATGGGGAACAGGTGGCCGCCCGGCACTTGCCGGAAAAACTTGCCCACCAGTTTACGGGTCGCGGCCAGGCCCGCCTGCCGGCATTCGACCGAGTCCAGGCCGCCGATAAAACCGACCGGCACCGGCAAACCGTCTTTCACCAGCGCGCCCACGTGGTGCGGCAAGCCTCGGTAGACCTCGGTTTCCACCTCGCGCGTAAAACGCAGCTGCACGCCGTCGGGATGGGGCGCCAGGCCGCTGGCCATATAGTCGCGCAGCACCTGCGGCGCCCAGATGGAAAACAGCTCCTTGGCGGCAAAGTGGTCATGGGCGGCCTGCGCGTCCGGCCACACCTTGCGGCGCCGGGCCGAAAAACGCGCCGGCGAATAGCGCTCGCCGATGGCCGTGTTACGGGCCAGGCGCACGAACATGGCGCGCCAGCCGGCCACCACGGGCGAATCGAGCAGGACCACGCAGCGCACCAGGTCGGGCCGGGCCTTGGCCGCCATCACGCTCAGCATGCCGCCCAGCGAATGGCCGACCAGGATCACGGGCGCGCTGTAGCGGCGTTCCAGGTCATCGACCAGTTCGCGCACCAGCCCGGGCCAGCCGGCCGTGACCGGATAGCGCGGATCGTGGCCGTGCATGTCGAGCGCCTGCACCTGGTAGTGCTGGCCCAGCAGCGCAAACAGCTGGCGGTAGGTGCCGGCCGGGTAGCTGTTGGCGTGGGCGAAATGGAGCTGCGGTAGTGTCATGGCGGGTTCTGGCAGGCTGGGCGATGGATGATTGTAATGGCAGGCCGGCCGGACGGATCAGAGCGCGCACTCTAATTGCGGGGCAGTCACCGTTGCGCCGGGCACGAACGAGGCCAGCACTTCAGCCAGTTCCGCCACCGACTCCACCACGCAAAAGGCGCCGTCGAACGCATGATGGCGGTTCATATGGTTGCGCAAGATAATGCACTCCAGCCCGGCAGCGTTGGCCGCCCGCAAGCCGCGCGGCGCATCTTCCACCGCCACGCACTCGTCGGCGGCCAGCCCCAGGCGCTGCAAGCCCAGCAGATAACCGTCGGGCGCCGGCTTGCTGGCGCCATACGACTCGCGCGTCAGCACAAAATCGAATTGCTCACGCAATCCGCTGTGCGCATGGCTCAGTTCAAAATGTTCGCGGTAGGCGCTGGTGACCACGCCCATGCCCACATGCGGGCGCAAGGTGTCCAGCAAGGTGTCCATGCCCGGCATCGCCAACTGGCGCGCCTGGCGCAGCCGTTCCCCGAACAAGCGCTTGCGTTCCAGCCGCAGCCGGTCGACCAGCGTGAGGTCGTGGCCCTGCCCCAGCAGCAGATGCCAGGCGCCATAGTTATTGTCCAGGAACCAGTCGAAAAACTGCTTGGGCGTCAAATCGATACCGTAGGGCAGCAGCAGGTCGCGGTTGCTTTCGTAAAACAGCTGCTCGGTATTGACCAGCACGCCATCATTATCCCACAGCACGCCGCGGATGGTTTTCATGGCGGTTTTACTTGAAGAAGATGTCGTAGGACAGTTTCACGATCAGCATCACCAGCAGCACCAGGAACAGCACCCGCACAAAGGCTGCGCCACGGCGCACGGCGATCCAGGTGCCCGTCAGCGCGCCGAGGATATTACATACCGCCATCGGTGCGGCCACCGCGTACACCACATGACCGGCAGGAATAAAGAAGGCCAGCGCGGCAACGTTGGTGGCGATATTGACCAGTTTCGAGCAGGCCGAAGCCAGGATGAAATCGAAGCCGAACACGCGGATAAACAGGAAAATCAGAAAGCTGCCCGTGCCCGGCCCGAACAGGCCGTCATAAAAACCGATGGCGCCGCCGATCACCACCGCCAGGATGCGTTCGCGGGTTCCCACCGTGCGCGCCTCGCGCAGGCTGCCGAAATCCTTCTTGATAAACGTGTAGATCGCCATGATGATGATCAGGACCAGCACCATCGGCCGCACCACCTGCTGCGGCACATAGGACACGGCGGCCGCGCCGATAAACGACATCACGAAGGCGGCGGCCACCGCCGGCAGCACCAGCAGCCAGGGCACATGCACCTTGCCGATGAACGAGCGCGCCGCAAACGTGGTGCCGCAAGCAGACGCCAGTTTATTGGTGCCCAGCAAGGACGTCGACGCCATGTTCGGCATCAGGTTGAACAGCGCCGGCAACTGGATCAGCCCGCCCCCACCCACGGCGGCATCGATCAGGCCGGCAAAAAAGGCAAATAAACACAGCAGTGAAATGGTCAGCATGGCGGCAAGGGAGAGAATGGCAACAGGGCGAGTATAGGCCGCGCCGGTTTTTCTGGATGCAACTTCATATTGCGCTAAACGCAATCAGGCGTAACGCTTGACGAAATGGGCCGCTCTGCGCTCTACTGTCCTTTTACGCTGCGGGAACCTGGGAATGTCGATCAAGCTGATGTGGGAAATCCGCGCCTTTTGCACGGTGGTGGAAAAACGCAGTTTCGTGCACGCGGCGCGCATGCTGGGCCGCTCGCCGTCGGCCGTCACGCGCGCCATCCAGTTCCTCGAAGACGCGATCGGCGCGGAACTGATCCTGCGCACGCAAAAACAGTTCACCCTGACCACGGCCGGCGAAACCTATTACGCCTCGGCCAAGCACTTGCTGGAAACCCAGGCCGAAGCGGAAGATCAACTGGCCGAGCTGAGCAATTCTCCGCAAGGCTGGGTGCGCATCTCGGCGCCCGAGATCCTGTCGCTGGGTTTTTTGCCGAAACTGGTGGCGCAGTTTTCGCGCGACTATCCGAACGTGTCGGTCGACATCCATTTTTCGGACAAATCGATCGACCCGATCCAGGAAAAGCTCGACTTCGCCATCCGCGGTGCCTTTCCCCAGTCCAGCGAGCTGATCGGCTACGCCCTGTGGAACTACCGCCGCCACATGTACGCCGCCCCGGACTATGTAGAACGCATGGGGCTACCTGCCGAACCGGAAGAGCTGGCCGGCCACGACATCATCATGCACTCCGCCCCGCGCATCCTGCGTGACTGGCACTTTGTTTCCGGCGAACGCAATGTGCGCTACCAGGTCCAGCCGCGCTTTCGCTTTACCTCCGGCATCGCCACCTTCCAGGCCGCGCTGGAAGGCGCCGGCATCGCCCGCCTGGCCAGCTGGCTGGCGGAACCGGCGGTGGCCAGCGGCAAGCTGATACGCGTGTGCCCCGCTTACCGGCTGACTTCGTCAAAAGAGCTCGATCCCAGCATGCATGCGGTGTATGGCACGTCGAGGATGGCAAAGGGGGCAAGGTTGTTTCTGGAGTATGTGAAGAAAAAGGGGTTGGAGATTCCGGATGAACGAACTCAGCAATCTGACGGGTAGATGCGATGGAAATTCGACGATAATTTCCAAAGGGATATTATTTTATTTATAATCCACCTATATTCTTTTGGAGATGCTCGCATGACGCCTTCCCGCATCCATGTCACACCCATCAGCAACCTGCTCGACAAGCTTTTTTACGTTCCGGCCTACCAGCGTGGCTACCGCTGGACAGCGCGACAGGTGAGCGATCTGCTCGACGATATCTGGAGTTTTCAGAAACAGGCAGAAAATCAGCAGAAAAACTCTTTCTATTGCTTGCAACCCATTGTTGTGCGACAGCGCGACGAGGGCGACTGGGAATTGATCGACGGGCAGCAACGTCTGACGACCATTTTTCTGATCCTGAGCGAACTCAAACCGATATTGGAATTACTCGACAAGCGACCATTTTCCCTTTCTTTCGAAACCAGGCCTACCACCACTGCCTTCCTGCAAAACATGCAAGTGGAAATGGCCAAAGAAAGTATTGACGTTTATCATCTGCGCCAGGCATCGCAAACCATCAGGGACTGGTTCAAGGTCCGCGATGGCAGCCACAAATTGAAGCTGCTGCAATGCCTGCTGAACGGCGATGAGATCGGCAAGAACGTCAAGGTCATCTGGTGCGAATTGTCTGCTGCGGAAGACCCGGTGCAGGCATTTACACGCTTGAACATGGGAAAAATTGCCCTGACCAATGCGGAACTGGTCCGGGCATTATTCTTGCGAGAAGAGAATTTCGCCTCTGACACGGGACATCTGCAGCGTGTCGCGATTGCCCGTGAGTGGGACGATATCGAAAGAACGCTGCAAGGCGACGACATCTGGCATTTCCTTTACAACGGTGCCCCATTTCGCGGTAATCGCATCGGTTATCTGTTCGAACTGATTGCCCGTGAAACAACCAGTGACCATGCATTTTCGAACGACACGCTCGACACTTTCTGGTTTTTCCAAGAAAAATGGGCAACAGCAAAAGCCGATGTGATGCATGAGTGGCTGAAGGTCAAACAATTCTTCATGCTGCTGCAGGAATGGTTTGCCGACCGCACGCTGTACCACCTGATAGGCTATCTGGTCAATGAAGGGGAAGGCCTGCTGGCGCTGAAAGAACATGCATCGCGCATGAGCAAAAGTGCATTCCGATATTATTTGAAACAGCGTATCTTCCAGCGCCTGACCGGCCAGGCGCTGCCAGAATCAGCCGATATAGAACTGTCACGTACGGCAATTGATAAACAACTACACGAACTCAGCTACGAAAACACATCACATCACAGCTCAATTCGTTCGGTACTACTGCTGTTTAATATTGCAGCATTGCTGGAAAGCGGCAAGACCACGCTGCGCTTTCCATTCAACCATTTCAAGCAAGAGCACTGGGACATCGAACATATCCACGCGACCGCCACAGTCGCACCAGCTAGTCGGCGGGAACAACTGGAATGGCTGGAAGACTTGCGCGATTACGCCAACTTGCACGAGGAAACCACCACCCTGCGCGATGAGGCGAAAGTCTTTCTTGACCTGATGCAAAGCAACTCACCGGACGTGCAGCTGACGCAGCGTTTCCAGCGCTTCCACGAACAGGTGCTCGACAAATTTGACAGCCGCAGTGAAATGGCTGGCGACAATGGAATAGGAAATCTGACCCTCCTCGACTCATCGACCAACCGAAGTTACAAGAACGCGGTATTCCCGGTCAAACGCATGAAGATCACCTCCAGCGACAAGCATGGCGTCTTCGTGCCGCTGTGTACGAAAAATGTTTTTATGAAATATTTCAGCGGCAGGCCAGATCAGATGACCCTGTGGACACAGGCAGACCGAACCAGTTACCGCGACGCCATCGCGAACAGCCTGACCCAGCTCTTTTCCAGGCACAACGGAGATCAACAATGAGACACAACACGGAAACCAGCAGTGGCGAGCTGACGTTTCGAGAAATGTTCAGCCGGTATGCTACGATCGAGATTCCCCTGATACAGCGCGATTACGCACAGGGCCGCAGCGGAGAACACGAAGTACGCAGCGAGTTTCTCGATGCCCTGTCTGGCGCACTGCTGAAAGCACCTGGCGATGCCACCTTGCCCCTGAACCTCGATTTCGTCTACGGCAGCGTCAAATCGGACGGGCCGCAGACATTCTCGCCACTCGATGGCCAGCAGCGCCTGACGACCCTGTTCCTGCTGCACTGGTACCTGGCATGGCGTGATGGAGCACTGGCTGATTTCGCCTCATACATGCGCGACGGCAAGCATTCTCGGTTCACCTATGCGATACGCACCAGCAGCGAGGAGTTCTTCGATGCATTATTGACCCAATGGCAGTCTCACCACGCACCGACTGTGGACATGTGTGTATCGGCCCTGTTGCGCAATGAGCCATGGTTTTTTCATTCCTGGCAGCGCGATCCGACAATTCAGTCGGTACTGTGCATGCTAGACGCCATCCATGCCAGATTCGTATCCGCCCCTGGCTTGTATGCCCGGCTGATTCAACAAGAACACCCCTACATCACCCTGCACCTGCTGGAGTTGCGGCATTTTGGCTTGTCCGATGATCTGTACATCAAGATGAACGCACGCGGCAAACCGCTGACGCCATTTGAAAATTTCAAGGCAAAGTTGGAGCAGCATCTGGGCACGCTGTTTTCCGCCACGCACTACCAATTACATGGCCGGCCCGCCACCTTAAAAGCCTATTTCAGCGATCGTATCGATACCGTGTGGGCCGATCTGCTGTGGGATTACCGCGACAAGGAAACCAATCTTTTCGATGAGCAATTCATGCGTCTGGTGCAGAATCTGGCCATCACGACCCGCGATGCCGATATCGTGGCGAATGAAACGCTGCTGTCTGCCATGCGCGATGCTGCCAGGCCATTCTCATTCCGGCGCTTCCAGGAAAACGATTGCCTCGATGCCGCGCTGATCGACAGATTGATCGCCTTGCTCGACGCATGCAGTGGTGAAGAGGCAGGAATGCGGGCTATCCTTGGCCCGAATCCGTATTACGACGAACAAAGAGCATTCTTCGAAGTATTACAGAAGGTCAAAACTGTCACCTACGTCCAACTGATCCAGTTTCATGCCTATTCTGCCTATATTCACCATCATCCGACACAGTTGATGCCCGACCGCTTCGCCGAATGGATGCGCGTCATCGTCAACTTGTCGGAGAACAGCTACTACAACAATAATGGCGACCTGCGCCGCGGCCTAGCCGGTGTCAATCTGCTGCTGCCGCATGCATCGCGCATTCTCGACCACCTGGCTTCAGGTCCGCTCCATGTCGGCGGCTTTTACGGTCAGCAACTGCGAGAAGAGCAACTGAAAGCCAGCCTCATCCTGCGTGATAACCAGTGGAGAGACGCCATCTTGCAGGCCGAACAGCATGGATATTTCAAAGGCCAGATCGAATTTCTGCTGAAGTTCTCCGGGGTACTCGACACATGGAAAACATGTGGCAACACAAATTGGCCGGAAGCGAGCAATCACACCTTGCTCGACAGGTTCCGAGACTATTATCAGCGCGCAGCAACTGTCTTTGGCCCGACGGGCCTGCACGCTTTCGGCAACGCCCGTTGGGAGCGCGCACTGCTTGGCAGAGGCGATTATCTCTTGCAAGCCGGAAGCAACTGGCATTTTGGTGGCAATGCCGACAGGGACACAAGTTGGAAGAGGTTAATGCGCGGCAACGCCGATGACTGCGGCAAGGATGCGGAGAGACGGCTTTTCGTCAAGGAGCTGCTCGATAACATCCCTGCAGGCGCGGCAAATGTAGCGACCGTACTCGACCAGCTGATTGCGACGACGCCTGACACGGGCGACTGGCGTGAGCCGTTCATTCGCTGTCCAGAGTTGATCAAGTATTGTGGTCAAAAACAAATTCGCTATGTGTCACCGGAGCAGATTTATTTGTTGCTCAGGCAACGCCGAAGCGCGGACCATGCCGAGCTGCACACCTATCATTTGTACAAGACTATGCTGGAGCCTATGGCCGCGCAAGACTTGCTGCCCCCTTTTGGCGTAACGGCTTATCACTACTCAAGTACGGATCGCGAAGAACCAGGCATCAGAATGACTTGGGCACTTGCCGACAGCACGGCACATCTGAACATACGGGCAGCGACCGGCGGCTACCTGTTCCAGTTCACGGCCAGCGACGGCAAACGGACTGCATTGCTGGGCCAGACCCTGGCACGCGATGGCGCCGTCATGGCGTTACCGGAAGGACGCTTCGAGAGGTATGTAGCGCGACCGGATGTCAAATCCGTGCTCGACGGTACACTTGAATTATTGCGTACAACACAATCGATATAGAGGAAAAGGGCCCGACGCATGTTCATGATCCAAGGTTTGCGGAGCGAATGGAGCTCATCAATGGCCCCAGGTGTTCTTACGCCTTATCGCTCCGTGTCCCGGGGTCCGTACCAATACCGCGCACCGCTGGCGCGGTACGAAGCCGCCTGTATGTCATCGGACAGCGTCATCCCCACCGCCCCCTCCACATCCGTGCGCAGTCGCATTATCCCCATCGTCCCATACCTTTCATACACTTCCGCCTTCGGATGCCGATACCGGTTCCGATGCCCAACCTGGAAGATCGCCAGCGATGGATTGACGGCATTCAAAAACGCCTGCGTCGACGAGGTGCCGCTGCCATGATGGGGCGCCAGCAGCACGTCGGCCGCCAGCGATACACGCGCGCGCACGAACAGCTCGCCCTCCTGCGCCGCCTCGATATCGCCGGCCAGCAGAATCGCGTGCTTGCCGGCCGTGATTTTCACGGTGCAGCTGCGGGCATTCGGTTTCAGGGTGATGTCGTGATGGGCTTCGGCCAGCGGATGCAGCATCTCGAAATGCACGCCTTCCCAGCTCCAGCGCTGGCCCGCCACGCAGCGCAGGTAAGGCTGGCCAAGCTTGCGCTGGAAGTCGACGGCCGGGTGGCCATCGGGCAAGGACGATGACAGCCAGCCCACCGGCACGTTTTCCAGCAAGGAGATGGCGCCGCCCGCGTGGTCGGTATCGCTGTGCGAGATGATCAGGCCATCGAGCTGGCCGATGCCGCGTGCACGCAGATACGGCACGATGACCCTGCTGGCGCCGTCGGAATCGAGGCCGTAGGCCGGGCCCGTGTCGTACAGCAAGCGGTGCCGGTGCGTTTCCACCAGCAGGGCCATGCCCTGGCCCACGTCGAAGGCCGTGACCCACAGCTGGCCCGGTGGCGGACTCGATGGCATGGCCGTCAGCAGCGGAATCCAGCTCAGCATGCCGGCCCAGCGGTGCGGCCAGCCGCGCGGCGCCAGCAGCCACAGGGTGCCGAAAGCCGCCCAGCAAAAGCTCCAGGCCGGCGGCACGGGCGCGGTCCAGACGGCGAAGCGGCGCGCACCGAGCCAGTCGAGCACCTGCGCCAGCATCTGCACGAGGAAATGCGCCAGCAGCAGGATCCAGTCGCACAAGGGCGCGGGCAACACGCTACCCAGCAAGGACAAGGGCGTGACCAGCAGGCTGATGACGGGTATCGCCAGCGCATTGGCCACCGGTGACACCAGGGACACTTGCGCGAACAGCAGCATGGTCAGCGGCACCAGGCCCACCGTCACCACATATTGCGTATGCGCGCCCAGCGCAATGGCCGCCCTGGCCCGCTGCCAGCGGCTGGCGTCCGCCTGCGTATGGCGGGCCATGCGGCCGACGGTCGCATACAGAATCGTGGCCACCGCGCCGAACGACAGCCAGAAGCCGGGCCACAGCACCGCCCAAGGGTCGAGCAGCACCACCACGCCCAGCGCCAGGCACAGCACGTGGGTGATGCTGGTGATGCGGCCCAGCCACAAGGCCAACGCCACCACGATCAGCATATACAGGGTGCGCTGGGCCGGCACGCCGAAGCCGGCCAGCAGCACATACAGCAAGGCCGCCAAGGCGCCGGCCAGCGCGGCCACTTTTTGCGCCGGCAGGAACAAGGGCAGCTGGCGGTCGGTGAAAAAGGAGCGCCGCCACAAGGCGCCCGCACCCAGCGCAAACATGCCGGCGACCATCGTGATATGCAAACCCGAAATGGAAATCAGGTGGCTGACGCCGGTGCGGTTGAATACCTGCCAGTCCGACTGGGGAATCGCGCGCTGGTCGCCCACCACCAGCGCCACGATCACGCCCGCATATTCCTTGCCCCGCAGGCTGCGCATGATGCGCGCGCGCAGTGCCGCGCGGCTGGCCTGCACCACATTACCGAAGCCGGGCACAAAGCTGTCCAGCCGCAGGTTCGGTGTATCCACTCTCGGCGCCGGCCGCACATAGCCGGTGGCGCGCACGCCCTGCTCCAGCAGCCACACCTCGTAATCGAAACCGTGCGGATTCGCGTTGCCGTGCGGGCGCTGCAGGCGCACCGTCAGCTGCCAGCGCTCACCCGGCTGCACGTCGCCCACTTCGCTGGTAATTTCATCGCGAAAGCCGGCATACCAGGACAAGGCGATCAGCGGCGGCACCACGTCGCCGCCGGCGCTTTCCACGGCAAAATTGAAGCGCACGCCCTGCTGGAATTGATACGGCAGGCTGGCGACGGTACCGATCACGGTGATGTCGCGGCCTTCGTCGGCCTGCGCCAACTGGGGAGCCAAGGCGAGTTGCGCCAGCCACGCGGCCCAGTAAAAACCCAGCGCCAGGCCGCAGGCCAGCGCAGCCACCGCCTTCACGACCAGGTGGCGCCGCCGCAGCAACAGCAGCGCGCCCAGGCAGACTGGCAGCAGCAATAACGACACCAGGCCCGGGTGTTGCGGCAGGCTCGCTTGCATCTGCAGCCATGCGGCGCCAAAGGCAAAGGCAAGGAGGACGATGCGCATATCGGTGGGCGGCAGTTGCATGGCAAGTCGTTCAATATAGCCTTGCCGGACAAGCCTGGTTTGCGCCAGATCATCCCTGCCCGGCACGGTATAATCGGTGCTGCATCCTCCACACCCAGGCATTCCATGACTTCCTCCGCACCACCCGCCAGCACTCCTGCCGACAGCAACGACCTCGCCGAAGACAATAACGACGCCACCCTGGTGGCGGAACTGGGCGAACTGGCCGAGCATGTGCGGCTGGTGAAGATGGAAGGCCGCGTGTTCGTGCGCTTTTCGGGCGAAGTTCGCGCGGGCGGCTTGCGCGTGCCGTATGCGCTGGTGCCGAGCCAGGGCGTGCTGGCGCGGCCGGCCAAGTGGCGCAAGATGGACCGCGAGGCCAAGCTGGCGCTGGTGCGCGAACGGGCCGGGCAAGCCGTGTTTGACGAGCTGCGCCAGCATGTGATCGATTTCGTGGCCGATATCGCCGGCCAGAGCGAAGACGTCGACGCTGACCCGATGCTGTTCCTGCATACCCTGGCCGACATGCAGACGTCGGAGCCGGCCGGCATGGTGTTCGACCGCATCCGCCAGCGCTTCAACCACGCCATCGAGCGCCAGCAGGAAGAGCAGCATGCGGCGCGCACGCGCCAGAGCATCAACCTGGCCGAATATCCGGCCTCGTTCGAGATGGCGCGCCGGCTGCCGCGCCGCTTTGTCGCGCTGCTGGGCCCCACCAATTCGGGCAAGACGCACCGCGCGATGGAAGCGCTGGTAAAAGCGAAAAACGGCGTCTACCTGGCGCCACTGCGCCTGCTGGCGCTGGAAAACTACGAGCGCCTGCAGGAGGCACGGCCACACGGCAAACCGCTGGCGGTCAACCTGATCACGGGCGAAGAGCGCCGCACGGTGGACAACGCCACCCACGTGGCCAGCACGGTGGAAATGCTGGACACGAAAACCGTGGTCGAGGTGGCAGTGATCGACGAGATCCAGATGCTGGCCGACCCGGACCGGGGCGCGGCCTGGACGGCGGCCGTCTGCGGCGCGCCGGCCCATACCGTCTACCTGGTGGGCGCACCGGAAGCGCGGCGCGCGATCGAGGCGTTGGCCGAACGGCTGGAGTGCCCGCTGGAGGTGCATGTGCTGAAACGCATGGCGCCGCTGTCGATGGAGCCGAGCGCCGTGCGCAAGGTGCGCAATCTGCGCCGCGGCGACGCGGTGATCGCGTTTTCGCGCCGCGAAGTGCTGATGTGGCGCGACATGATCACGGAGACCGGGCTGTCGGTGGCCACCGTCTACGGCAATCTGTCGCCCGAAGTGCGGCGCGCGCAGGCGCAGCGTTTTCGCGACGGCACGGCCGATATCGTGGTCGGCACCGATGCGCTGGCGATGGGCCTGAACATGCCGATCGCGCGCATCGTGATGACCACCAGCGTCAAGTACAACGGGCGCGAAGAGGAAGAGATTTCGGCCGCGCTGGCGCGCCAGATCGCCGGGCGCGCGGGCCGCTATGGCGTGCATGAAGAAGGACTGGTGGCCGGCTACGACAATGAGACGCACGAAGTGATGCGCGCCCTGCTCAAGGAAAAGCTGCACCCGCTGAACACCAGCGGCTTTGCGGTCGCGCCGTCGCTGGAACACTTGCACCGCATTTCGTCGGTGACGGGCGAGCAGTCGCTATCAAAACTGCTGCGCCGCTTTATCCACAATATCGACGTGCCGGACGGCTTTTTCTTCCCGCGCATTACCGAAGACCAGAAGGAACGCGCGCTGTGGCTCGACACCCTGCCCTTGTCCGTGGCCGACAAGTTCACCCTGTCGCTGGTGCCGATCTCCAGCAAGGTGCCGTCCTTGCAGACGGCGTGGGAACACTGGTCGAAGAATCTGTCGTTGGGCAAGACCAGTACCTTGCGCCAGCATGCCTACGGCGGCGGCACGCAGAATTTGCAGCAGGTGGAAGACACCTGCCGCTACTACTCGGCGTATGCCTGGCTCAGTTACCGCCTGCCCGAGTTCTTCCCCGATATCGCGGTGGCGCAGAATCTGTCGCGCGATGCGTCGGAACGGGTCGACTCCATCCTGCGCGCGCACAATGCGGCCTCGCGCGGAAAATCGAAGAAATTCCGTGCTTAACGCAGCTCCCAGAACCATATCTCTTCACACGTCCAGTAGCATTCCGAACCGCACACCTTGACGCCGGTGGACGGCAGCAGGATGTCGATATGGCCGCCGGCGCCGCCCAGGTAGCCGGGAATGCGAAAAAACGCCACGATGCCCTTGCGGTTGCCGATGCCGTCAATGGCCGCGTCCCTGGCGAATTTTTCGGGCGCACCCAACAGCGAGGGGCTGGCCAGCATATGCGCCAGCTTGGCCTGCCCCGGCTCGATCAGCGCGCCCTTGAACGGGCCCTTGTTGATCGCCATGCGGCCTTTGAGCTTGATACCGGACTTGATCAGGGCCAGGCTGATGCGGATGGCGCAGGTGTTGATGAAGCTGTCCTTGCCGATCAGGTCTTCCCAGCCGATTTCGCCGAACAGGGCCGCCTGGTCGACGGCCGCCACGCTGTAGTAGTTTTCACGCAGCTTGATGAATGCAGGTTTCATCTCAACCTCCCGTTTTTTGGTGGATGGGGACAGGGGAAACGGCTGGCCAGGATGGCCACGGCCAGGCGCGCCGCGTCGCCCTGGCGTGCCGGCTCAGGCAGCGCCTTGATGCCGGCGATCACGATGCCGTCGAGTTCCACAGATTTGACACGGCCCGTGTCGCACCACAGCCGGCCTTGCGCGGCATCGGCCACGCCGGCCAGGTAGCCTTTGGCGTAGCGCGGGTCCTGCTGGGACTGGGCCAGCAGCTGCGCGCCGCTCAGGCGCGGCGCCGTGGGAAAGGCGTGGGCGCACGATAAAGAGAGGACGAAAAGGAAGAAAAGTGAGCGCATGGCGGGCCTGGCAAAGGGGCATCCGCCGATTGTAGGCGGCGCCCATGACCCCGCACTGAGCGAGGTCAAGCATGGACGGGATGGTCTTGCAGCCTGTAGAATCGGGGCCGCCGCAAAAAACAAGGGGGTATTCCCGCGCCCCCGGGTCAGCCAAAGTAACAAAGCCAGCCTGCAAGCGACATGCGCCCTACCCCCGGCTTTGGATATTTGTGCTCACACGCTATTACCGAGAACTGTTGAATTTCCTGTCGCGCGCGGTCAACGACCGCCATGCGGCGGCCGACCTGGCGCAGGAAAGCTATGTGCGCGTGCTGGCCCTGCAGCAGTCGGGCGAGCACGTGGCCGAACCGCGCGCCCTGCTGTACCGCACCGCGCGCAACCTGGTGATCGACCGGCACCGGCGCGGCGCCGTGCGCGGCCAGGCGCTTGACACCGACGATGATGGCGGCGCCGATCTGTTCGACAGCCTGGCCGCTCCCGCCGCCAGCGAACCGGAAACGGCCGCCATGTCGGCGCAAGCCGTCGAGGCCATGCTGGCCGTGATCGGTGAACTGCCGCTGCGCTGCCGCGAAGCGTTTATCCTGCATAAATTCGACGGCCTGCCGCAAGCGGAAGTGGCGCGCCGGATGGGCATTTCCGTCACCATGGTGGAACGCCATATCAAGCTGGCCATGCAGGCCTGCCGCCGCTGCCAGGACGCCCAGGATGGCGCGCCCCCACCTTCGAGCCTGTGAGCCAGACATGAACCAGCCATCGCCATCCGACCAATCCCTGAGCGACCTTGACCAGCAGGCGCTGGACTGGTTCGCGCGCCGCGAGCGCAGCTTGAGCACAGCGGAAGCGGCACAGTTCAATACCTGGCTGGCGGCCAATCCCGCCCATGGCGAGGCCTATGCGCGCTGGCATGGCGACTGGGCCCGCCTGGACGCCTTGCCGGCCGCCGGCATCGACCAGCTGCGCCGCCGGCTGGCCGCCGACAAGGCCATCGCTGCGGCGCCGCCGTCACCCGCGCGCCGCCACTGGCTGGCCGCGCTGGCGCCAAGGGCGGCGCTGGCCACCCTGGCGCTGTCGGCGTCGGGCGGCGGCATCCTGGCCTGGCAACACTGGCGGCATCTGCCCGTGTACGAGGCCAGCTTTGCCACCGTGCGCGGCCAGCAGCAGGCCGTCACCCTCCCCGACGGCAGCGTGCTGCGGCTCGACACCGCCACGCGCGTGGCCGTCACCTTGTACCGCCAGCGCCGCGTCGTGCGGCTGCTCGATGGCCAGGCCGTGTTCCAGGTACAGGGCGATGCAAAACGCCCGTTCGACGTGCTGGCCGGCGCCGTGCGCATCACGGTGATCGGCACACGTTTTTCGGTACGCCATACCCCTGGCATGGCCTGCAAGGACGATGTGCGGGTCGAAGTCGAGGAAGGCCGGGTCAGCGTGGTGCGCAACGCGGCGCCCGATGGCGCGCCGGCCATGCTGCTCACCGCCGGCCAGCGCATCGGTGCCGACAACAGCGGGCGCCTGGGGGCCATCGGCCAGGTGGCGGCCCGGGGCATCGCGCCGTGGCGCGAGGGCCGCGTCAGTTTCGACGACACGCCGCTGGCGCAGGTGCTGGCCGAATTCGAGCGCTATGGCGCGACCAGGCTGGTGGTGCGCGACGCGCAGGTGGCGCAACTGGGCGTGACGGGCACGTTTGACCCGCTGCGGCTCGATAATTTCATGCGCGTGCTGCCGCGCGTGCTGCCGGTGGCGCTGCGGCGCGACGGCGCCGTGACGGAAATCGTCGCGGCGCGCTGAAAATAATTTTACGAACAGGGTTGGGGATCGCTACCGGCCATGCGTCTGCATGAGAAGGATTCTTGTTTACACCTCTCTGGAGATTGCATGTCACGCTTTCGCTTTATCCCCGCCCCCTTGATCATGGCCATGGCCGTCGCCCTGGCGTTTGCACCGGTCGTCCACGCCCAAGTCATCAGCGCCGCCACACCTTCCATCGAGATCCGCATCGCCGCCCAGCCGCTGGCGCAGGCGCTCGACGCGTTGGCGCGCCAGAGCCGCCTTGACCTGATGGTGCAGCCATCGCTGGTGGCCGGCAAGACGGCGCCCGCCGTGACGGGGCGCATGACGCCGCGCGACGCGCTCGAGCGCCTGCTGGCCGGCAGCGGCCTCGCGGCCGAGATCGAAGGCACGGCCGTCACGGTGCGTCCCCGGGGTCCCGGACAAGCCGCCGAACAGACCATGGCCCCGGTAACGGTCAGCGCCGCGCCGATGGTCAGCGCCACCACCGAAGGCAGCGGCGCTTACACCACGCGCGCGGTTACCATCGGCAAGGGCGAACAGGCATTGAAAGACATTCCGCAATCGGTCAGCGTGGTCACGCGCCAGCTGCTCGACGAGCAGAACCTGACCACCGTCTATGACACCCTGGCCAGCACCACCGGCATGACCATCCAGCAAAGCCCGCAGGGCGGCAAATATATTTATGCGCGCGGCTTCGACCTGACCACGGTGCAGTATGACGGCGTGCCGCTCAATCGCGGCATGTACGGCCGCGCCAGCAATTTCTCGGCCGGCACGGCCATCTACGACCGGGTGGAAGTGCTGCGCGGCGCGGCCGGCCTGCTGCAAGGCGCGGGCAATCCGGGCGGCGCCGTCAACCTGGTGCGCAAGCGCCCGCTGGCCGACAACGCCACCACCGTGACCGCCAAGGCCGGTTCGTGGGACAGCTACGGCCTGCAGCTGGACGCCAGCCGCGTGCTGAACGACGCCGGCACCCTGCGCGGCCGCGTGGTGGCCGACTACGAAGACAAGCATTCCTTTATCGATTACGTGGAACGCCGCAGCCCGACCCTGTTCGCCACGCTGGAATACGACCTGTCGCCGCAGACGCAGGTCAATGTCGCCTTGAGCTCGGAACAGGTCAAGGGCCTGCCCTTCCTGAACGGCCTGCCGCGCTACAGCAATGCGCGCGACCTGGACCTGCCGCGTTCGACCTTTCTCGGCGCAAAATGGAACCGGCAGGACAATGCCAACCGCGGCGCCTACCTGGACCTGTCGCATCACTTCAACGACGACTGGACGCTCAAGGTCAGCAGCGCCTACGTGAAGGAAAAGAACGACATGAAGTATGCCGGCTCGGGCCTGGCCATCAATCCGCTCACCAACCGGGGCGCCTTGCGCGCGTCGACCACAGTGGCCGAGAACGAACTGTCCGGCATCGACGCCAATATCACCGGCAAGTTCGACGCACTGGGGCGCCAGCATGAAGTGGTGTTTGGCGTGAACCATGCGCGCGCCACGGCCCGCACGGTATATGGTGTCAGCAGCAATTACCATACCTTCGACATCAACAACTTCAGCGCCGATTTTCCCGAGCCGACCGATGCCTTCATCAACAGCAACCTGCGCGAAGCGCGGGTCGGCAAGTCGCGCGAGACCGGGGCTTAGGGCACCGTGCGCGTGCAACTGGCCGATCCGCTCAAGCTGATCGTCGGCGGCCGCCTGGGCTGGTCGCGCACCGTCTGGGATACCGACACCACCGGCCGCAGCCCGTCGGTGTCGACCACCAATCAGGGCGAACACGCCAAGCTGACGCCGTACGCGGGCCTGGTGTATGCAATCAGTCCGCAATGGTCGGCCTACGCCAGCTATGCCGAGATCTTCTCGCCACAGTACGAACAGAAGGAATCGGGCGAGGCCCTGAAACCGCTGACGGGCGCGAATATTGAATTGGGCGTGAAGGGTGAACTGCTGGAGGGCCGCGTCAATACAGCGCTGGCGCTGTTCCGCGTTGACCAGAAAAACCGCGCGCAGGAAGACTACAACAGCAGCGACACCTGCCGCAGCGACTACTACTGCTATATCGATACGGGCAAGGTGCGCAGCGAAGGCGTCGACCTTGAACTAAGCGGCAAGCTGGCCACGGGCTGGAATGTGTTTTCCGGCTATACCTTCAACCGCACCAGATATGTGGCAGACGTCAACAGCGGCGGTCTGTCGTTCAACACCTACACGCCCAAGCACATGCTGCGCATCTGGAGCACGTACCAGCTGCGGGGCGCGCTGCGCGATGTCACCTTGGGCGGCGGCGTCAACAGCCAGAGTTCGAGCTACCGGACGGTGGGCCTGCTGACGGCCGATGTGAGCGGGCGCGCGGTGTGGAACGCCATGCTCAAGTACCAGATCAATCCGCGCTGGTCGGCCACCCTGAACGTCAACAATGTATTCGACAAGCGCTACTACAGCACCCTGTCGAGCTTTGTAAACGCCAACTACTATGGCGACCCGCGCAATGTGGTGCTGACACTGCGCGGTTCACTGTAAAACTTACCTGGCCGGCGCCTCGTAATGGAGCTTGAGCACCAGTCCATTGTGATCGTCGGCCAGGTAGATGTCGCCGTCCTGGCCCTGCTTGACATCGACCGGTGCGCCCCTGCCCTGCTTGCCCTTGCGCTCCCAGCCGCCGATCAGCTCGACCGACTTGCCCAGCGGCGCGCCGGCAGCATCGGGCAATAGCGCCACCAGGCGGTGGCCGTTGGCACGGTAGCCGTGGTAGCCGATGATCAGGCTGTTTTTATAGGTGGCCGGGAAGCGGCTGGCCGTATAAAAGGTCATGCCCAGCGGCGCGGCGTGACCGGGCAGCAGGCGCTGTGGCGCCGTGTATTTGGCGGCGCAATCGGTCTTCGGGTATTCGGGGCTGGCGACATTGCTGTCGTAGCAGTAGGGCCAGCCGTAATGCTGGCCGGCCTTGATCAGGTTCAGTTCTTCATGCGGCAGGTTCTCGTCGCTTTTCAGCTGCGGCATGGCGGCCTGGATCGCGTCGCGCGCATTTTCCGCCTGCCACAGGGCGCCGGTGGCCGGGTGAAACGCCAGCGCCATCGAATTGCGCAAGCCGTGCGCATGGGTGCTCCAGCTGGTGACCGTGCCGGCCGGCCAGGCCATCTTGTATTCGCGGATGGCGCCCAGCGCTTCCTTGCCTTCGGCCGTGGCGCACGGTTTGCCCGCGTCCGGCGCCTTGCCGTCCTTGCCTTCGCAATGGTCGGTGCTGGACCCCACGTTGACATACAGGTCGCCTGCGGGACTGAAGCGCATGGTGGTCAAGAGATGCAGGCCCAGGCCCGGCAGGCCCGGCGTTTTCGCGGTGCCGCCGATCACGTCGGTGAGGGAGGCCGGGTCGCGCAGGTCGAAGCGGAAGATGCGCCCCACCACGCCCACGTAGACCATGCCGTCCGGCCCCTGCACGATGCCGTTCGGGCGATCGAGCTTGTCGAGCAGCAGCTTGCGTTCGAACTTGCCACCGGCCTGGCGCTTGAGCAGCCACAGCTTGCCCTGGTTCGCCGTCCAGCCGGCCATGTCGGTGACCAGCACGTCGCCATTGGTCAGCGGCAGCACGCCACGCGGAAATTTCATGCCGTCGCCCAGCACGCCGACGCAAAAGCCGGCCGGCGTGGTGACGTTCAGGCGGGGCAAGCCGTCACACAGGTCGGCCGCCATGGCGGGTGCCGCCAGGGAGCTGAGCAGCGCGGCAACGAGTATCTTCTTATTCATGTGGGCTTTCCATCAAGGGTAGACGCGGCATCACCGCGCGGGCGTTGGCGCTGGTCTGCGCCGCCACGTCGGCAAGGTCGATGCCGCGCAGTTCGGCCAGCACGGCGCCGATGCGGGGCAGCTGTTCCGGGCTGTTGCGGCCAGGGTGGATCCAGGCAGGGGAAATATCGGGCGCATCGGTTTCCAGCACGATGGAACTCAAGGGCAAATCGGTGGCCATGCGGCGTATCTGCAAGGCGCGCGTAAACGTCATGGCGCCGCCGAAGCCGAGCTTGAAACCGAGGTCGATATAGCCCTGCGCCTGTTGAAAACTGCCGTTGAAGGCGTGCGCGATGCCGCCGTTCGGGCGGATCTGGCGCGCATGTTTCAGGACGATGTCCTGCGAACGGCGCACATGGGCCAGCACCGGCAGGTCGAAATCACGCGCGATTTTCAGCTGCTCGCGCAGGAAGTGTTCCTGCTTGGCGCGCATGGCCGGTTCCGCCAGCATGGGAATAAAGAAATCCAGGCCGATCTCGCCGATGGCGACAAAGCGCGGGTCCGTCATCGCCACGGCCACAGCCTCGCGCAGCGCCAGCAGATCGTCCTCGGTGGCGTGCGGCACGTAGATCGGGTGGATGCCCAGCGCATAGCAGCCGTTGGGCGCGGCGTGGGCCAGTTCGCGCACGATGGAAAAATTCGCCTTTTCGACGGCGGGAATGACGATCATGGCCACGCCCAGTTCCCCGGCGCGCTGCGCCACCGGCAGCGATTCGTTACCGAATTCGTGGGCGTCCAGGTGGCAGTGCGTATCGATCCACAGCATGGCGAGACCTCAGTACTGGTAGGGTTGCAGCCCTTCGTCGGTCAGGCGCAGCACGCGGTCGCAGCGCCTGGCCAGTTCGATATCGTGGGTAACGATGACGAAAGCCGTGCCCAGGGTGCGCGACAGTTCCAGCATCAGGTCAAAAATCTGTTCAGCCGTGGCGTGATCGAGATTGCCGGTCGGTTCGTCGGCCAGCACGCAGGCCGGCTGCGTGACGAGGGCGCGGGCCAGGGCCACGCGCTGGCGCTCGCCGCCCGACAGTTCGCCGGGCGTGTGCGTGACGCGCTTGGCCAGGTTGACGCGCGCCAGGATCTGCTGCGCCAGGTCGGTGGCCGGCGCGCGCTTCATGCGCCGTATCATCAAAGGCATGGCGACGTTGTCCAGCGCCGAAAATTCCGGCAGCAGATGGTGGAACTGGTAGACAAAACCGAGCGAGGCATTGCGCAAGTCGCCGCGCGCCTTTTCGCTGAGGGTGGCGAAGTCTTTCCCCAGCAAGGTGACGCTGCCGGTGGTCGGCGTATCGAGGCCGCCCAGCAGGTGCAGCAGGGTCGACTTGCCGGAACCGGAAGCGCCGACGATGGCCACGCGCTCGCCGCGATGGATGTCGATATCGATGCCGGCCAGTACCTGCACCTTGTAGCTGCCCTGGGTGAAAGTCTTGCCCAGGCCACGGCAGGACAGCACGGCGGCGGTGGTGGATGTGGCGGCGTTTTTATTCAGATCGGTCATGGTCATGGTCTAATGATTATTCGTAGCGCAGGGCTTCGGCCGGCTTCACGCGCGCGGCCCACCAGCTTGGATACAGGGTCGCCAGAAAGGCGAGGATCACGGCCAGCACGCCGATTCTGGTGACGTCGGGCCAGCGCAGGTCGGACGGCACGGTGCTGATGAAATAGATGTCCTTGGACAGGAACTGCACGCCCAGCAGGTGTTCGATAAACGGCACGATGACGTCGATATTCATCGCCACCAGCACGCCGCCACCGACGCCCAGAATCGTGCCGAGAATGCCCACCAGCGCGCCCTGGATCATGAAGATCTTCATGATCGATCCCGGCGAGGCACCGAGCGTGCGCAGGATGGCGATATCGGCCTGCTTGTCGGTCACCGTCATCACCAGGGTCGACACCAGGTTGAAGGCGGCCACCGCGATGATCAGGGTCAGGATAATGAACATCATGCGCTTTTCGGTCTGCACGGCGGCAAACCAGTTGGCGTTCAATTGCGACCAGTCGCGCAGGCGCAGGTCGCCCGGCATGGATTTTTTCAGTTCTGCCGCCACCTGCGGCGCGCGGTTCATGTCGACCAGGCGCAGGCGCAGGCCGGACGGGCCTTCCAGGCGCAGCAGCCGCTGGCCGTCCTCGATATTGATGAACGCCAGGCCGGCGTCGAATTCGTTGTGGCCGGCCTGGAAGATCCCGCTGACGGTAAAACTGCGCATGCGCGGCAGCACGCCGGCCGGCGTGACCTGGCCCTGGGCCAGCATCAGCGTGACTTTTTCGCCGAGATTGACGCGCAGCGCGCGCGCCAGCTCGATGCCCAGCACGATATTGTAGGTGCCCGGCTGCAGCGCCTTGAAGCTGCCCATGCGCGTCTGGCCGGCCACGTCGGACACGTTCGGTTCTTCTTCCGGCAGCACGCCGCGCACAATGGCCGGGCGCAGCGCATCGTCGCGCAGCAGCATGCCCTGGGTTTCGACGAAAGGCGCCGCGCCCTTGACGGCTGGATTCTTGAAGGCCTGGGCCTTTTCCGCGCGCCAGTCGGGCATGCTGCCGCTGTTGTCGAATACCTCGACGTGGGCCAGCACCGACAGCATGCGGTCGGTGACTTCCTTCTGGAAGCCGTTCATCACCGACAGCACGACGATCAGCGCCGCCACGCCCAGGCCGATGCCGGCCATGGAAATGAGCGAGATAAACGAGATAAAACTGTTGCGGCCACTGCGCTTGCCGGCCCGCGTGTAGCGCAGGCCGACCAGCCATTCAAAAGGCAAATTCTTTAACATTCTTGTGCTTCCGGCGGATTTAATCGGTATTTCGTTTTTACTCGTAGCGCAGCGCTTCGGCCGGCTTCACGCGCGCCGCGCGCCAGCTCGGATAGATGGTCGCCACCAGCGCCAGGCCAAAGGCGATCAGGCCGATCTGCGCCACGTCCAGCCAGTGCAGGTCGGACGGCACGGCGCTGATCTGGTAGATCTCTTTCGAGATGAAGTGCAGGCCGAAAATGCCTTCGATAAAGGGCACGATCACGCCCACGTTCAGCGCCAGCAGCACGCCGCCGGCCACGCCCAGGGCGCTGCCCAAGAGGCCCACCAGCGCACCCTGGATCATGAAGATCTTCATGATGGAAAACGGCGAGGCGCCCAGGGTGCGCAGGATCGCGATATCGGCCTGCTTGTCGGTGACCGACATCACCAGGGTCGAGACCAGGTTGAAGGCGGCCACCGCGATGATCATGCTGAGAATAATGAACATCATGTTCTTCTGGCTTTGCACCAGCGCGTACCAGCTGGCACTGGCGCGCGACCAGTCGCGCATCCACAATTCGCCCGGCATCGAGGCCTTGAGTTCCCGCGCCACCTGCGGCGCCTGGTTCATGTCATGCAGGCGCAGACGCAGGCCGGACGGGCCGTCGAGCATCAGCAGCTGTTCGGCGTCCTGCATGTTGACAAACGCCAGGCTGGCGTCGAGTTCATTGTGGCCCGCCTCAAAAATGCCCGAGACCTTCAGCGCCCGCATGCGCGGCATGACCATGCTGTTGAGGGAATCGCCGGCGCGCGGTTCGCGTTCCAGCATCAGGGTCACGTTCTGGCCCACCGTGACGCCCAGCGCCTTGGCCAGGTCGATGCCCAGCACGATATGGTAGGAGTCCGGCGTCAGGGACGCGAACTGGCCCTCTTTCATCTGCCCTGCCACGCTGGAGACCTTGGCTTCCTGCTGCGGCAGCACGCCACGCACCACGGACGGGCGCATGGTTTCGTCGTTGAGCAGCATGCCCTGGGTTTCCACGAACGGTGCGACGGCCTTGACTTGCGGGTTGGCGTAGGCGGCCTTTTCCTGCTCCTGCCAGTTCGGCATGGCGCCGCGCGTGTCGAACACTTCCACGTGGGCCAGCACCGACATCAGGCGGTCGGTGACTTCCTTCTGGAAGCCGTTCATGACGGACAGCACGACGATCAGCGCCGCCACGCCCAGCGCGATGCCGGCCACGGAAATCATGGAGATAAAGGAAATGAAACTGTTACGACCGCTGCGTTTGCCGGCGCGCGTGTAGCGCACGCCGACCTGCCACTCGTAAGGAAATTGTTTGATGATGCTCATTTGATACTTATGCGCTCCCGCGACAACGATGATAGGCGAGCGCGCAGTGTGCCACATAATCATCATTTCATGCGTGAAACACGCCACGCTGGCGTCAGATAGATAGGCAAGATCCCACGGAAGGCGCCGTATCCTGTTCGCACCTGGCCACAATGGCCTACAATCTCGGCATGAATCAACTTACCCTCGTTCTTCCCTATGCCCTGCCGCATTCAGCGCTGGCCGGCGACCTGATCAAGGCGCTGCAGACTCCGGCGCTGGCGGCGCTGATATCGCGCACGTCGACCTCCACCTTGCATGAGTTTGACGGCACCACCCGCTTGCTGCCGCACGAAGCCTGGCTGGCGCATGCGCTCGAACTGGCGCCGCCGGCCGGCAGCGATGACGCCGCGGCACCGTTTGCGGCGGCGGCCATGCGCGGCTTTGGCCTGACGCCGGAGCCTGGTGCGCGCTATTTCCTGATCCACCCCGTGCATATTGAAATTACGCGCAAGCACCTGACGATGGACGACTTGCGCCAGCTGCAACTGAGCGAGGCCGACAGCCGCACCCTGTTCGAGCTGGCCCGGCCCTATTTCGACGAGCTGGGCCAGCCCCTGTATTACGGCGACGCCCATACCTGGTTCATGCGCGCCGATGGCTGGACCGATCTGCGCTGCGCATCACCGGACGCGGCCGCCAGCCAGAACCTGGCCGACTGGATGCCCGAGGGCGAGCATGCGCGCGCCTCGCGCCGGCTGCAAAATGAAGTGCAGATGCTGTGGCATGAACACCCGGTCAACGCCGCGCGCGAGGCGCGCGGCCTGAAAACCATCAATGGCTACTGGTTGTGGGGCGCGAACGACGCCAAGGCCAGAGCGCCTGCCTGCGCCGACGCCCTGCATGTGAGCGCCGCGCCCGGCTGGCTGTCGGCGCTGGCCGAACCGTCGCGGCGCGATGCCGCCCCGGCCAGCATCATCGCCGGCCAGTCCGATGCGCTGGTGGTGTATGCCGGCCTGGTCGAATCGGCCATGGCGCAGGACTGGGGCACCTGGCTGGCGCAGCTGCAGGAACTGGAGCAGCACTGGTTTGCGCCGCTGCTGGCGGCCATCAAGGAAGGCCGCCTGGGCCAGTTGCGCCTGGTGCTGAGCCACCGCGACGCCTGGCTGGACTGCGCCACCAGCAAGAATGCGCAGCGCAAATTCTGGCGCGCCCACACCCTGAACACATTGAGCTCATCATGACACGCACCCGTATCGCCACCCGCCCCTGTCCGTACCGCGAATCCGAACTGCTGCGCCAGGGCGGCATTCACCCCGTGCTGGCCCGGTTGTACGCGTCGCGCGGCCTGTCCAATGCGGCCGAACTGTCGATTGAGGCGAAAGACCTGATTCCGCCAGCCGGCCTGCTGCACGTCGATGCGGCAGGCGTATTCCTGGCCGATGCGATTGCCGCCAACAAACGCCTGGTGATCGTCGCCGACTACGATTGCGACGGCGCCACCGCCTGCGCCGTGGCCCTGCGCGGCTTGCGCGCGATGGGGGCGAATGTCGACTTTATCGTGCCGAACCGTTTTGAATACGGCTATGGCCTGACACCCGAGATCGTCGAGCTGACGGCGCGCGAAAAGTCCCCGGACATCATCATTACGGTCGACAACGGCATCGCCAGCATCGACGGCGTGGCCGAAGCGAACCGGCGCGGCATCCAAGTGGTGGTCACCGACCATCACTTGCCGGCCGACACCCTGCCCGACGCGGCCGTCATCGTCAACCCGAACCAGCCCGCCTGCGGCTTTCCGTCGAAGCACCTGGCCGGCGTGGGCGTCATGTTTTACGTCTTGCTGGCCTTGCGCGCGGAAATGCGCCGGCGCGGCGCCTACGAGACGCAGCCGCAACCCAAGCTGGACAATCTGCTCGACCTGGTGGCGCTGGGCACCGTGGCCGATGTGGTGCGCCTCGACACCAACAACCGCATCCTGGTGGCGCAGGGCCTCAAGCGCATGCGCAAGGGCAATATGCACACGGGCGTGGCTGCCCTGTTCCGCGTGGCCGGCCGCGAAGCGCGCAGCGCCACGCCATTCGACCTGGGTTTTGCGCTGGGGCCGCGCCTGAATGCGGCCGGGCGCCTGCAGGACATGTCGCTCGGCATCGAATGCCTGATCACCGACGACGAAGGCCGCGCCTGGGCGCTGGCCCAGCAATTGAACGACATCAACCTGAAACGGCGCGAGATCGAGGCGGAAATGCAGGATACGGCCCTGCTGCACCTCGATCATTTCGAGCCGGCCAACAGCAGCACCATCAGCGTGTTCGACGAGTCCTGGCATCAGGGCGTGATCGGCATCGTGGCCTCGCGCCTGAAGGAAAAATTCTACCGCCCGACGATTACCTTCGCACCGGGCGCCGACGGCTGGATCAAGGGTTCCGGACGGTCGATCCCCGGTTTTCATTTGCGCGACGCGCTCGACCTGGTCTCGAAACGCGCCCCCAGCCTGATCGACAAGTTCGGCGGCCACGCGATGGCGGCCGGCCTCACCATCCGCGCCGACGCCTTTGACGCCTTTTCGCAGGCATTCGAAGCGGTGGGACAAGCCTGGCTGAGCCAGCAGCAGCTGGAAAGAGTGGTGGAAACGGACGGCCCGCTGGAAGACGCCTACTACACCACCGCCTTTATCGAGCTGATGGACGGCCAGGTATGGGGCCAGGGCTTTGCGCCGCCCGTGTTCTGCGATGAATTCCGCGTCGTCAGCCAGCGTATTCTGAAGGAACGCCACCTGAAACTGCTGCTGGAAAAGAACGGCGTGCGCTTCGATGCGATCTGGTTCGGGCATACGGATGCGCTCGGTGAACGCACGCGGGTGGCGTTCCGGCTCGACGCGAATGAATACAATGGCACGACCAAGGTGCAACTGATGGTGGAGCATGCGGAGCCGGCGTGATAGCCGCAGATTATTGCCGCATCTCAATCCCTGTTTCGATAGCCAACATTTCCCCTGAGTAAAGGTGTATCAATCAAGTAAGTCGCGGCCAGCAAGATTCATGGCAGGCACCATCGTTGTGAAGGCGAAGTCGGTGGCGGCTCGGGAGGTTCCCATAGCCAGCCCCATGCCCTGACCGCCCCAATTGCAGCAGCACGCCGCACACCATTGCCACGCGCCCTGTTAATTTTCCAAAAATGGAGTAATATTAATCCATATAAGGAGCGATCATGAATCTTGCCTATGCTTATCCGAAGAGCCGCTTTGAACCGGCTGTCCTTGTCGACCTGAACGCCAGGGCCGAGCGCGAGCGCTTGTCGCAGGCGGCGCTGAAAGGGTTTTTCAAGCTGGCCACCGCCTGGAAACTGCGCGACGACGATGCACGCGAATTGCTGGGCGGTTTGTCGAGCAGCGCCTGGTACGAGTGGAAAAAGAATCCGGACCGGGTGCTGGAAGTGGATCGCATCACGCGCATTTCCTATCTGCTCGGTATCTACAAGGCGCTACATATTCTTTACGGCGACCAGCTTGCCGATGAATGGGTCAACCTGCCGAACAAGAACGCCATCTTTGGCGGGCGCACGCCCCTGTCCCAGATGCTGGCCGGTGGCCTGCTGGCGATGCAGACGGTCAGGAAGCTGCTCGACGCGCGGCGCGGCGGGTTGTAAGCGTGACGCGCCTGCTGCCTGACGGCCTGCCGCCGCGCTCGGCGCTTCGGCAGATCGATACCTGCCGCCTGATCCCCTCGCGCTTTGCCGACATGGAAGACTCCGTGCTGGCGCCGCTGGCCGACAACGACGACCACCTGGCCCAGCTGTTCGAACTCGACAACGCCACCAATGCGCGCCTCATCGCCGAGTACGGTGGCACGCCAGGAATTGGCGTGGACGAGCTGGTTTTTGGCGTACCCCATTTCCGCATCATCAACGCCGCCTACACCTATGCGCGGCCGGAAGGGGCGCGTTTCAACGATGGCGAACGAGGCGCGTGGTATTGCGCCTTTGACATGGAAACGGCGCTGGCCGAGATCATCTTCCACAAGACGGTGGAGTACCAGGAGATCGATTACTTCACCGACAGCGTCAGCTACCAGTCGCTGCTGGCGGACTTTTCCGCCACCTTTCACGACCTGCGCGGCCAGCCCCGTTTCGAGGCTTGCCTGGACCCGGTCAGCTATATCGCCTCGCAGGAACTGGCGGCCACCCTGCTCGACGCGGGATCGATGGGCGTGATCTTTCCCAGCACGCGGCGCGCCGAGGGCACCAACCTGGCCTGCTTTCGCCCCGCCCTGGTGGGCAATGTTCGCAAAGGCGCGGCCTATCGGTTAACATGGCGGGGTACGCCCGTGCCAAATGTCGAAACGCTTTAAGTAACCCCCAATAAATTCTTGTGATTTCTGACTTCCATAACCGGCGCTCTGCTGTGTTGCCAACTGCTAGCAGTGCTCGCACTGCGTCGCAGTTGGCGCCTTGCATAGCATCCGGTTCTGTTCGTCATAACTTCACAATAATTTCCTGACGATTACTTAGCGGCCAGGCATCTTCCCTATCAAACAGATTATTCGCATGCAAACCAACCCTGAAAAAGACACCGACCTGCGCCTCAAAGTGAACAGCGAAACGGCCCGCCTGCCCTGGCGCGAGCTGGAAAAGCATTTCGCGCAAGGCAATGTGGTGTGGATCGCCAATGAGCTCGACCTGGTCGAGGTCGCCGTGCGCATCTCGCACGACGACAAATCGACCATCACGCAATGGATGGCCGATGGCCAGCTGGCCAAGGTATCGGACCAGCAGGCGCTGGACTGGCAGGCGGCCAATGCCTCGCTGTGGGCGGTGGTGGTCAGCCCGTTTATCCTGGTGCAGCAGGACAAGCCCACCAAGCACTGACCTGCGCTACAAGCTGTGCTCCAGCATCAGCCGCAGCGATGAGCTACCCGGCGTGGCGGTCATGCTGTCGCGGCGACCTTCCTCATCGGCATACGACAAGCCCTGCGTTTGCCGCTGATGCAGCAGATTGGCCAGCGACAGCCGTAGGCGCGTCTTGCCATCGGGCTGCCACAGGGCGTAGGCGTCCAAGGTGCGGCGCACACCGGTGTAACTGCCGGCCTGCGCATCCTGCCGCGCCCAGCCACCCGTTTGCAGATGCACATTGCCGCCCACGCTCGCCAGGGCCGACAGGCGGTAGTCCACTCCCAGGTTCAGGGTGGCCGGCACCTGGCTGGCCAGGCGGTTGCCCGGTCCCGGCACCGCCTCGACCGTCGACCAGTTGCGCGCGGCATTGGCGCGAAGGTCGATCTCGGGCGCGCCGACAAACCAGGTACGCAAGGGAAACTTCAGGTCCATCTCGATGCCGCGCACCTGCGCCACGCCGTTGTTGAAGGGGCTGGTGATCCATACACCATCCTGTAAATACAGATACTGCACAGTGACGTCGCCGATACGCCGCGCGAACGCCGACATGCTGGCCACGCCGCTCTTGCCAAAATAATGTTCATAGGCCACGTCGAGCCCCCACGCCAGTTCCGGGCGCAAGGCGGGGTTGCCCTGGAAATCCGGATTGGTGGCGCTGTTGGCATTGTTGACGGTATAGCGGCGCGGCACCAGGCTGCGCGTGGTGGGCGCCTTGTAGGTGCGCGCCAGCGCCAGGCGCAACTGGTCGCGCGCGGTGCCGGGCAGCTTCCACAGCAGCTGCGCCACCGGACTCCAGACGCTGGAGCGCGTTTGTACTTCGCGCAAGGTGCGCCCTGCGGTGGCGGTGCGCAGCCCTTCCCAGCGCACGCCCGCATACATTTGTACCTGCGTCGTCATCTCCCACTCATCCTGCGCAAACACGGCCAGCCGAGCCACGTCGGCCGTATAGTCCTCGTCGAGCGCATACGGTGGCGTGCTATCAAAGAAGGTGTCGCGCTGGCGGCGTGCTTCGCTGCGGCGGATCGCGCTGCCATCCCAGCCCACGCTCAAGGCATGGCCTGCCGCCAGGCGTGCCAGGTATTTGCCGGTGCTCGTCACGCTGTCATCGATGGCGTCGGACACCACGGCGCGCAGCAGCAGCGGCGCATTATCACCGCCATTGCCGTGAAAGGCGTAGTCCGTGTCGCGCCGGTTGTGGTTCACGCCCAGCTTGCTTGTCAGCTTGCCGGCCGCGCCGAACGCATGCACCCAGCTGATATCGCTGCGCGCCGAAAAAATGCGCGCCTGCGACGTGATGCGGTTGCGTGGATAGTCGCTTGCTGGCCCCTGCGTTACGGTTTCAAACGAGGCGCCGTCGAAACCGGTGCGATACCAGTCCAGCAAACTCAGCCAGGTAAGCGTGTCGCCATTATCCAGCGTCCAGTTCAGGCGCGGCGTGAGGCTGGCCTTGTTGACGAAAGAGGCATTGCGCGACTGCATGCGGCGCAAGGCCAGCACTTCGCCCTGTGGACCAACCGCGCGCTCGGTCGTCAAGGGTGAGGTATCGTCCGCCGTGCGGTCCAGCGCGCTAGTGACCGCATACGCAAACCCGGGCGACTTGTCGGCCAGGCGCAGCGAGGCGGACGGGTTCCAGCGATCATCGACCCGGCCGGTGCCCAGCTTCCACTCGCGCTCGGTGCGGCTGGCGCCCTTGCGCAATACCAGATTGATGCTGCCGGCCACCGCCTGCATGCTGTATTCGGCCGTCGCGCTGCGCATGATCTCGATGCGCTCGATCATCTCGGGCGCCATAGCCTCGATGGAAAAGCCGGGTGGCGCCGGGTCGCCATTGATCAGGATCTGCGTATAGCCGGCGCCCAAGCCCCGCATGCGCACTTCATTGCCGACGACCGATACGCCCGGCTGGCGTTTCAGGACAGCGGCGAGATTGTTGTCGCCATACTGGCCGATATCATCGCGGCCGATAATGATTTTGGCCGCCGTATCGGCTTCGCGCTGCGCCGTGCCGCTGGCGGCGGACACTTCCACTTTTTGCAGCGCGTTATCGTCGGCGCAAGCCATGCCGGAGAGCAGCAATAACGCTAGGGGGCAATACCTGAAGTTGCTGCGCATAAGGCCTGTTCTACACGACGTGAGGGAGCGCGCAGTGTAGAGGATTTGACAAGACTAAGCCAGCTTGTTATTCGAGCTTGCTGGCGGACAGTGTATTCAAAATGTGTGGCCTATCGGCTAACATGGCAGAAACTCACTGATAAGCAACTGATTTCGCATGCAAACCAAACCGGATATTCCAACTCTACAACTGCGCACGCTGATCGACGCGGCCGCCCTCGAACGCATGGCGCCCGAGCTGGAAGAGGTGTTCCTCGCCAGGCTGCTGGCGAACCGGGTGCGCGGCGGCGTCGAGCAACGGCTGCAGGCCAGCGAGCGGCAGATGCACGAGGCGTTTGCGCGGTCGCCCAGGCTGCACGCCTTGACCGTATGGGCCAGCGGGCTTGGCCTGTTGATCGCACTGGCCTTTGCAGCGCGTGGCGGCCTGGTTCTGCGCGGCCATCGGCTCGATATCATTTTTCTGGGGTTCTTCGGCGTGATTCTGGCCCTGCTGGTGCTGCTGCCGCGCGTGATCGTCTGGCAACGGCAGCCGTGGGAAAAACTATGGCGAGCGATCGCGCGGCGCATCGTCAACAAACAGCTGAAAAGCGCGCGGGCGCTGGCGCCGTTCGAAGCGCAATACGATTTTGACGGCAGGCAGGTCACCTATACGCGCATCACCAGGGCGTCCAGCATGGTCAGATGGACCCGCATCCTGGCGGAACAAGGAATTTTCGGCAACGGTTACACCCTGTTCCTTGATCCCGCCCCTTCGCTGAAGTGCGTGCTGCTGTTGCACGCACCCGATGCGCGTTTCGAACAAATGTTCGCTCAGTGCCCGCCGCCCAGGTAGGCCGCAATCACCTTCGGATCGGTTTTCAGGCTCTCGGCCGGCCCGTGCACGGAAATGCTGCCGTTTTCCAGCACATAGCCGTAATCGGCCACGTTCAGCGCGGCGGCGGCGAACTGTTCCACCAGCAGCATGGTCACGCCCTCGCTCTTCAGGCGGGTGATAATGCGGAACACCTCCTCGACCAGGATGGGCGCCAGACCCATCGACGGTTCATCCAGCAGAATCACTTCCGGGTTCAGCATCACGGCGCGCGCCATCGCCAGCATCTGCTGCTCGCCGCCAGACAGGGTGCCGGCCAGCTGGTGCTGGCGTTCTTTCAGGCGCGGAAACAGTTCCAGCGCCTTTTCCAGGTCGCGCTTGATATCGCCCTTGGGACGCGCCCGCGTAAAGCGGGGAAACGCGCCCAGCAGCAGGTTGTCGGTGACCGACATCGAGGCGAACACGCGCCGCCCTTCCGGCGAATGGGCCAGTCCGGCGCGGGCGATCTTGTGCGAGTCGAGGCCCGTCACGTCCTTGCCGCCCAGGGTGACGCTGCCCGATTTGGGCTTGATCATGCCGGAAATGGCGCGCATGGTGGTGGTCTTGCCGGCGCCGTTCGAGCCGATCAGGGTCACCAGCTTGCCCTTCGGCACCTCCAGCGAAATGCCGTGCAGGACTTCGACTTTGCCGTAGGCGGCGTGCAGGTTATTGATGGTCAGCATGGTGTTCCTCTCAGTGCGCCACAGGCGCCAGGGTTTCGTCGCTGCCGCCCAGGTAGGCTTCGATCACTTTCGGATCGCTTTGCACCGCGCTCGGGATGCCTTCGGCAATCTTCTGGCCGAAGTCCAGCACGGTCACCACGTCGGACAAGGCCATCACCACGTCCATATGGTGCTCGATCAGGATAATGGTGATGCCGTGCTCGCGGATCTTGCGGATGATTGCCATCAGCTCCTTGATATCGGGCGCGGTGAGTCCGGCGGCCGGCTCGTCGAGCAGCAGCAGGCGCGGATTGAGCCCCAGCGCGCGGCCGATTTCCAGCAGCCGCTGCTTGCCGTACGGCAGGTTGCGCGCCCCCTCATTGGCCAGGTCCGCCAGGCCGACGAATTCCAGGATGCTGGCGGCCCGCGCGCGCGCCGCCTTTTCCTCACGCCTGTAGCGCGGCGTCTGCAGCATCACGTCCAGCACGTTCGAATGAAAGGTGTTGTGCAGGCCCACCAGCACGTTTTCGGTGGCCGTCATTTCGCCGAACAGCTGCACGTTCTGGAAAGTGCGCGCCACGCCGCCCAAGGCAATTTCGGACGGCGTACGGCCCGAAATCACGGCGCCGGCGAATTCCACCTTGCCGGCGGTCGGCTTGTAGATGCCGGTCAGCACATTCATCATGGTGCTCTTGCCCGAGCCGTTGGGACCGATCAGGCCGTGGACGGAGCCTTGCGTGACGTTCAGGTCAACCTGGTTCAGCGCTTTCAGGCCGCCGAACTGCATCAGCGCCTGGTCGACCCGCAGCAAGGTGGCACCCTGCTGTCCACCCTGGGCATGGTCGAACGGCGCCACGCCACTGGCAGCCACCGCTTGCACATGGCGCCGCCCCTTGCCGACAAAGCTCATCAAAAAGCCGACGATGCCGTCCTGCAAGTAGTACACGACGAACAGGGTCATCAGGCCGAAGATGGTCAGCCGCCAGTCGACCATGTTGTCGAGCTTGTAGGAAAACGCGGCCAGGCCGATGGTGGCGATCACCGGCACGATCACGCCGCGCACGGTGGTGCGTTTCCTGGCCAGCATGAAGGCTGAACCAATCACGCCCAGCACGGCGGCGGCCACCGCAATCTTGCGGAACAGTTCGATATCCGACAGCAGGCTGGGCAGCATCACGACGATCAGCGCGCCGATCAGCGAACCGGAGCGCGTCTTGCGCCCGCCCATGATCACGGCCAGCAGGAACAGAATGGTCAGCTCGAAGTTGTAGGTATTGGGCGAGATATATTCTTCCGAATACGCATACAGACTGCCGGCCAGGCCGGCGAAACCGGCGCTGATCACGAAGGCATACACCTTGTAGCGGTACACCGACACGCCCATGCAGTCGGAGGCGATCGGGCTGTCGCGCAGCGCCTCGAAGGCGCGCCCCAGGTTCGATTTCAGGATGCGGTGCACGACGATCAGCGAGATCACCATCAGCGCCGCCACCATATAGTAGTACTCGACCTCGGACAGTTTATGGCCGAACATCGACGGCTTGTGGATCTTGATGCCCATCGGGCCTTCCGTCAGGAAGCTCATTTCATTGATCAGGATTTGCACGATGGTGCCGAAGGCCAGAGTCACCATCGCCAGGTAGGGCCCGGTCACGCGCAGGGCCGGCAGGGCCAGGATGGCGCCGAACACGGCCGCACCCACGATGCTGGCGGGCATGGCCAGCCAGAACGGCAGGCCCAGCTTGAACACCAGCACGCCGGTGGCGTACGAGCCGATGCCGAACAGGCCGGCGTGGCCCAGCGACACCTGGCCCGTGTAGCCGACCACGATATCGAGGCCGAACAGCAGAATGGCGTAGATCAATATGGTTTCGGCCAGGTGGATATAGTAGGGATTCGGGATAACGACCGGGAACAGCGCGAGCACGGCCAATCCCGCCGCGCACAGCGCCAGCTTGGTGAGTTTGTTCATGGTTCCCTCAGACTTTCTTGATCGCGGCTTTGCCGAACAGGCCGGACGGCTTGATGGCCAGTACCAGCAGCAGCAACAGCAGGCCCGGCACTTCCTTGTAGCCGGTGGAGATGTAATAACCGGTGGTGGTCTCGGCAATGCCCAGGATCAGGCCGCCGACGATGGCGCCCACGCCCGAGGTCAGGCCGCCGATAATCGCCACCGCAAACGCCTTCAGGCCCAGCGAGGCGCCCATGGTGGCGCCGGTCAGGGTCAGGGGCGCGACCAGCACGCCGGCAAACGCGGCCGTGGCGGACGACAGCGCATACGAAAACGTGATCACCATGCCGGTGTTGATGCCCATCAGCCCGGCCGCGTCGCGGTCGTTGGCGGTGGCGACCACGGCCTTGCCGTAGATCGACTTGCGGTTGAACAGCTCGACCGCCAGCATGATGGCCAGCGCGCCGATGATCACGGCCACCTGCATCTGCTGCACATTGGCGCCAAATAGCTGGAACGGCGCGGAACTGAGTGGCGAGGGAAACATCAGGTCATCCTTGCCCCAGATGTTTTCCGCCACATTCTTGAAGATGATGGCCAGCGCGATGGTCGACATGATCCAGCCGAATTCGGACTTGATCTTGATCGCGGGGCGCACGCCGATCCACTCGACGAACACGCCCTGCAGCGCGCCGAAGGCGATCACGATGGGGATCATCAGCAGGTAACTCATGTAGGGGCCGCCGTGGATGCTGCCCACCAGGGACAGGCCGACGAGCGCGCCCAGCATCAGGGATTCGCCCTGGCCGAAATTGAGCGTGCCGGAAGTGGCAAAGGTGAGTTGGTAGCCAAAGGCGATGACGGCGTAAATCATGCCCAGTGCTACGCCGCTGAAGACTAGCTGCAGGAAGATTTCCATGGTATTCCCCGTGTGGCGGCAGGGAGCTCACTGCCGACGGACGATAAAAGAATGGCCAGGCTTGAGTCACTCGGGAGAGTTACTCAGGGCTGGCCACAGGGCAAGTCAAGCGCGGCGTGCTTATTTCGCCTGCACCACCTTGCCATCCTTGACTTCGCCAAACACGGTCAGGTCGGCGGTGATCGCCTCATGGTCGGTCTTGCTGAACGGTTTATCGTAGGTGGTGACGGCGCCTTCCACTTTTTCCGTCAGGTTTTCCAGCGCGGCGCGCACTTTCGGGCCGTCCGTGCCGCCGGCCTGCTTGAAGGCGGCGGCCAGCAGGTAGATGGAATCGTAGCCTTGCGCCGCCGACACGGCCGACGGCATGCGGCCGCCCGACGGTTTGTAGGTGGCCACATAGGCGTCGATAAAGGCCTTGCGCTTGGGCGTGCTGGCATCCTGGATAAAGGTTTGTGGCATGCGCGTGCCGTTGCCGTTCTTGCCGGCGTTATCGATGAAGTTGCCCATGGCCAAGGTCCAGCTGCCGATCAGCGGCACTTTCCAGCCCAGTTTTTCCATGCCGTTGGCGATCTGCGCCAGTTCAGGGCCGATGCCGTAGGTCAGCACCACTTCCGCGCCCGCCTGTTTCGCCTTCAGCAATTGGGCCGTCATGTCGACGTCCTTGATATTGTATTTCTCGACCACCACCGCCTTCAGGCCTTTTTTATCGAGCGCTTTTTCCAGGTCTTCGCGGCCCAGCTGGCCGTAGTTGGTGGAGTCGGCCAGGATTGCCACTTTCTTGAAGTTGCGGCGCGTGACGGCTTCCTCGACGATCATGTGCGACTGGATCTGGTCGTTGGCGGCGTTGCGGAAGATATAATTTTCAGGCTGGTCGGCAAACTGCTTGGTGACGATGGAGCCGGTGGCCACATTGTTCATCACGGGGATCTTGGCTTCCTGGTAGAAGCGCTGCGAGGCCAGCGCCACGCCCGTGTTGATGTAACCGACGGTGGCTGCGACTTTTTCCTTGTTGATCAGTTCCTGGGCGATCTGCACGCCGCGTTCGTTCTTCGCTTCGTCGTCGCGCTCGATCAGCAGCAGCGAGCGGCCCAGCACGCCGCCCTTGGCATTGATTTCCGCCACGGCCAGCTTGACGCCGTCGCGCATCGACACGCCCATCGGCGCGGAACCGCCGGTAAACGGACCGGACACGCCGATCTTGATGGGGTCGGCTGCCACGGCCGCTTGCGAGAAACCCAATACCAAACTTGCCACGAGCAATTTCTGTTTGAACTTCATTTTGTCATCTCCTCTGATACAACGTTTTTGAGCCACTTATTTTTATAGTCGTACGCTGGATAACCGCCCCATCGATAAATCATTGTAGGGTAGTAATGTGGCACCAGCAACAACTACATATGACGCGTCGCAACATATCAAAAACAACATATTTCGCCGTTGGCTGTCAGTATTCTGTAAGGAATCTATGACGCAAACCGGGCGGACTGGAGCTCTCGAAACGATCTGATCTGGCGCAAAGTCACGCCATGCGGCCATGCTAAGGTCAGCCATGCCAGCGCCCGTGCGCGGGCTTGTCCACCTGGAGGCCGTATGCAATCCCCTTCATTTTTAACGTCACGCCCCGCGTCGGCCGGCCTGCTGGCGGCCTTGCTGCTGAGCGGCTGCGCCAGCAATCTCGCGCCGGTGCGCAGCGTCGGCGAGCAGACGCAAAAACTGTCCGCCGCGGCCCACCCCATGCTGGCCGGCGCCGCCGACAGCTGCATGGCCAAGGCCATGCGCCAGCAACTGATCATGGCAACCCGTTTCGACGCGCAAGGCAGCGAACTGGCGGCGCGCCAGCGCTGTATCCTGGAAGAGGAAATGAGTCCGCGCCTGGTGGCGCTGAACGAGGTACTGATCGCCTATGGCAAAGTACTGGTCGACACTGCCGACGACAAAGTGTCATCGTACAAGGAACAATTCAAGGGCCTAGGCGATGCGCTGGGTGGACTGGAACAGCCGGGCGCAGGCGCGCCTGTGCTGGACGCTGGGCAGCTGTCGGTGGTGATGAAACTGGCGCAATACCTGAGTACGCTGGCAACCCAGCGCATGCAAAAAGCCAGCCTGCGCGAGCTGCTGGCGCACCAGCAAGCCGTCGACATCACCAGCAACGCGCTCAAGAATTACGCGCTCAATATCCACCTGCCCAATCTGCGCGAGGAGGCGCGCGAAGTGGACCAATTGCGCGGCGCCGTCGGCGCCATGTCAGGCGCGGAACCGTTGGCGGCCAACTATGTCGGCACCCATTTGTACCAGGAGCGCAAGCTGCTGGCGCAGCGGCAGGCGGCCGCCACCGCCTATGCGCAGGCGATCGACGCCATGCAGCAAAGCCTGGCCGGCCTGGCCAGCCACCTCGACCATCCGCAGGATCCGCAATGGCAGGCGCAGGTCGACACGTTTGCGCAGCGCGTCGCGGTGCTGGAACGCGAGGCCGCCCTGCCCTCGCCCGCGCGCTGGTAACTGACAGGAGAACCCCATGGCCACGCCCCTAGCCTTGACGAAAGAAGAAACGTATATGATCGCCGACAGCCTGGCCCAGGCCTCGAGCCTGGTGCTGGACTTGCGCATCCGCCAGCGCGCCACCTTGTCGCAGGAAGAACAGCAGCTGCTGGAAAAACATGAAAATCACCTGGACATGCTGGTGTCGCTGTTTCGCGCCTACGGCATCTATCTGATCACCGAGGATGCGCAGCAAGCCAGCAGCGAGCTGATGCAGGCGATCGACAAGGGCAAGGCCAGGCTCAAGCGCATTACCGACATCAAGGCCGGTATCGAGACGGCGGCCAGGCTGGTCGACCTGGGCGCCGCCATCCTGTCGCGCGATCCCGTGGCGCTGGTGGAAGCGGCCGCCAGTCTGCGCAGCAAGCCGAAGAAAGACGACGCGCCAGCCTGATTAAGGCTCCGGCTGGCGGTGCCCCATCGCGTGTTCCGCCATCTTGAAGTACAAGGCGGCCTGCTTCTGGTCGCGCGCATGGCCCATCGTTCCCTCCTGCAAGGCGATGGCCTTTTGCATCAAGGCCTCCGGGTATTCCAGCGCGCAGGCAGCGTCGAGCCAGTGGCGCGCCTGGTCCATATCACTGCTGGCCAGCATGTTTGCCGCGATAAACATGGCCGGCGCCACCTGCCGCCGCGCCGCCAGCTCCAGCCAGCGCAAGGCGGCAACGCTGTCCGGTTCGCCGCCCATGCCGTTCTTGAGCATCAGCCCCAGGTAATAGGCAGCCGCGCCGCTACCCTGCACGGCCGATTGCTCGAACAGCAATCGCGCCTGCGCTGCGCCGCTTGAGCCCGAGCGCATCAGGATTTTGGCTTGCACCACTTGCCCGGCCACATCGACCGCGTTTGCAATGGGCGCGGCGATCAGCATCACCGCAGCAAATATCACCGAGGCAAGCGATGCCTTGAACCTCACTTCGACAGATCGAGCTGGTACAGCGCAAAGCCCTTGCCCGCGCCATCATCGGCTTTCAACAAGGTCACATTGTCGATGCCGGCCGCTTGCGCCAGCTCCAGCACCTTGGGCGCCGTATGGAACACCACCGGGCCCCTGGTGGTGGCCTTGGCAAAGCGCCAGCTGCGCGCCGCGCCGTTTTTCGCGCGCGTCAGCTGCTTTTCCTGCGTGATATAGGCGATCAGCAATTCGCGGTTGTTGTCGGGCGAAGCGAGCACCGTCTTGCTGCCGTCCAGGCCGGGAAAATTGCCGCCGCCGCTGGCGCGGTAGTTATTGGTGGCGATCAAGAATTCCTGTTGCAGGTCCACCGGTTTGCCTTGGTAAGTCAAGCGCTTGATGCGCTGGCCGGGCGTCTGCGTCACGTCGATCTCGTAGCTGATATCTTTGCTCGTGATGGTATCGAAGTTGTAGCTGGGATGGGCTGTATTGATCAGCTCCTGCGGCCCCATCTTGTTGGGGTCGATGGTATTGAAACGCTGGGCCGAATGTTCCAGCCAGGCCTTCAGTTCCGCGCCCGTCATCTTGACGCCGTACAGGGCGTTCGGATACAGGTACAGGTCAGCCGCGTTATTGAGCGCCACATTGCCGGCCTTCACATCGGTAAAATCGGAGACGCCGGCCGAGCCGCTCTTGAACGGCGACGACATCGACAGCACCGGCAAGTTCGCGTATTGCGGCAGATTGGCTTTGACATAGGCGGCCAGATAGCTTGTTTGCGCCTGGTTGACCACTTCGATGGCGCTGATATCGCCCACGTCGGCGAAATAGGTCGACATGCGGAAGTCGGTCGAGCCGACCGGCGTCTGCACATAGGCGATGGTGGCCGCGTGTTCGACGGCGACCAGTTTGGCGATCGCCGGATCGGCCTGGACATAACTCTTGTCGGCGTTCTGGATGCCGCGCGCCTCGACCGTCGTTTGGGTTTTGTCGATCACCCACTGCTTGCCATCGTGCCGCAGGCGCAGGCCGATCACGCCCAGGTGCTTGCCCCACAGATTGGCCATCACGGTCGGCACGCCATTGACCAGGCCACGGGCCTTGTCAACGCCAGGCAGATTGAATTGCGGCACGGTGCTGCTGGCGTTCGGGAACAGCTGGTGCGAGTGGCCGATCAGCATGGCGTCCACGCCCGGCACCTGCGACAGATAATAATTGCCGTTTTCCATGGTCGGCGAGTAGGGGCTGTTGTCCAGGCCGCCGTGCGAAATGGCCACCACCAGCTCGGCGCCCTTGGCGCGCATTTCCGGGATGAATTTTTCCGCCGTCTCGCGCACGCCCTGGGTATACACGCGCCCTTCCAGCCAGCGCTTGTCCCACGACATGATGGTCGGCGGCGCAAAGCTGATGATGCCGACCTTGACGGTACTGGCAATCATCTTGCCATCGGCGCCCATCGCCGTAATTTTCTTGTCGATAATGTGATACGGCGCAAACAACGGCTTGCCGCTTTTCACGCTGTAGACATTGGCCAGCACCTGCGGAAACTGCGGCCCCGCGCAGCGCGGCTTGGCCGCATCGACGCTGTCGACGTCGAACTGGTTGCCCGTCACCTGGCTCAGGAAGGCCAGGCCGTAATTGAATTCATGGTTGCCGATGCCGCCGCCATCGACCTTCAGCAAATTCATGGCCTTGTAAATGGCCAGGGTCTGGTCGCAGGCCAGCGGTTTGACCAGCGCCTGGTAGTCGGCCAGCGCCGTGCCCTGGATGGTGTCGCCATTATCGAGCAGCAGGTTGTTCGGAAACTCGCTGCGCGCCTGCGCGATCAGGGCCGCCGTGCGTTCCAGGCCGATCGACGGCTCGTCCTGCAGCTTGTAATAGTCATAACTGAGCACGTTGGCGTGCAAGTCCGTCGTTTCCAGCAGGGCCAGGGTGGCGGTGCTGCCGGCCGGGGTGGAGGCCGGCAAGGTGCTGCAGGCAGCCAGCAGGACGGGAGCGATCGGGAGTATGAGCAGGCGCAAGGCAGTCGACATGGGCAGGGGCAGAATAAGTAAAACTGGCCATCATACGCGCCGCTCCCCTGGCACGCAATCGATGCGCCCAAGCATGGCGAACCGGCGCGCCGCAGGAAGGCAGATGGTGGATCTCTATCGGAAGTTCATCGATACGGCACTCGCCAAGGCCATCACCGGCAATCCGGCGCTGGCCTTCCTGATGCTGGGCAGCCTGCTGTTCTTTGCCAGCACGCGCGAACTCGTCATTTTCAATGTCGATATCGCTCCCTATCTGACCGACCTGGGCCGTACCATCGTGATTGCCGGCGTGTTTTCCGTGATTCTCAAGTCGGTGCAGTTTTCGGCCGTGTTTCGCGACATTATCATGGCCGCCATTTACAACCCGGCCCATATCGATGATGAACCCTTGCTGCTGAAAAACTGGCGGCTGATTACCGACGCGATTTTCTCCAGGTGGCTGCCAGCGCACTACCCGCGGCCGACCAGCTTGCTGAACAGCCGCTATATCGACAGCAAGGCGGACTACCACTTTACCGACTTCCAGATCCAGTACGATATCGATGTCCAGGCCGATGGCAAGGGCAGCGTGAGCAATACCTTGAAAGCCGACATCTTGCTTGCCCCCAAGCGCAAACAGCCGGTATTTGTGCAGACCATCGAAGGTGATGGCCCCACCAAACTGCTGTGGCTGCGCATCAATGACAAGACCTTCGAAACCTATGATTTCCAGGTCCTGCCGAATGATACCCGTACCAGGAAACTGACCCTGGACCTCGCCGAGCACATCAATCCGCATACCGGCAGCGCGCGCCTGGAACGCGCCTTCAAGACCGAGCAGAACGTGCACAGCGAACCGTTCATCAACGCCACGCTCACGCGTTTCATCAATGGCGCGGTGATCAAGACGCGCATCAGCAAGGGGTATCATATCCGCTTTATCAATGACAGCATCGAAATGGCCAATGACGATCCGGTGGCCGATACCGACGGCTATCTGCGCTGGGTGCTGGCGGTACCGGGCAAATTGCTTTTGCCCGGACAGGGGTATACACTGGTGATCGTCAAGGAATAAATCTCAAGGAGCTTGTCATGAAACTGGCGACCAAAGAAACCATCTGAACCTGGCACAGGATGCCTGCCAACATGGCAAGGCGGTTCTGTCGCATCAGCTTGATTGCCCCGGTGCTGCGCGCATCGGGCAAAACGCGGCCCGCATGTCTTGCAGGCGGGCGCCGCGCCTCTCCGTGCCCCCTCCGTGTACCGATCCCATCATCGATCCCATCGCCAGTATCGGCATTATCATGCATGATTAATTCTTGTGCGCCGCTGTGCGACGGCCGGCTTGTGTCCGCTCTAGCGTATAATGTGAGGTTTGATTACACTACTAAAAGACCAAAATCATGGAAGCCGAACGCATCAATATCATCTCCGCCCTGCTCTCCGACCTGACGGTCCGCGAAGCCGAACTTCGGAGGTATCTTTGACTTCACTGTCAAGTCGGAGAAACTAGAGCAAGTCAACGAAGAACTGGAAGACCCCACCGTCTGGAACGATCCCAAGCGCGCCCAGGATCTTGGTAAAGAGAAGAAGGCGCTGGAAGCCATCGTCTTTACCCTGACCAAGGCCGACGCAGACCTCAGCGATACCAAAGACCTGTTCGCCATGGCCCGCGAAGAAGGCGACGACGAGACGCTCGAAGCGATCGAAGGCGACGTGCAGGACATCCTCAAGGTCATCGAAAGCATGGAGTTCCGCCGGATGTTCAACAATCCGATGGACCCGAACAACTGCTTCATCGACATCCAGGCCGGCGCCGGCGGTACCGAAGCCCAGGATTGGGCCTCGATGCTGCTGCGCCAGTACCTGCGCTATTGCGAACGCAAGGGCTTCAAGGTTGAAATCCTGGAGCAATCCGACGGCGAGGTCGCCGGCATCAAGACCGCCACCCTGAAGGTCGAGGGCGATCACGCCTATGGCTTCCTGCGCACGGAAACCGGCGTGCACCGCCTGGTGCGCAAGTCGCCGTTCGACTCGGCCAATGGCCGCCATACCTCGTTCACGTCGCTGTTCGTGTATCCGGAAGTCGATGACTCGATCGAGATCGACGTCAATCCGGCCGATATCCGCGTCGATACCTACCGCGCCTCGGGCGCCGGTGGTCAGCACATCAATAAAACCGACTCCGCCGTCCGCATGACGCACGCGCCGACCGGCATCGTGGTGCAGTGCCAGAACGACCGTTCGCAGCACCGCAACCGCGCCGAAGCGATGGAAATGCTGAAAGCCAAGCTGTACGAACACGAACTGCGCAAGCGCATGAGCGAACAGCAGAAGCTGGAAGACTCGAAGACCGACGTGGGCTGGGGCCACCAGATCCGCTCCTACGTGCTGGACCAGTCCCGCATCAAGGACTTGCGCACCGGCTTCGAGACGGGCAACACCAAGGGCGTGCTCGATGGCGACATCGACGAGTTCATTTCCGCTTCCCTGAAACAAGGCGTTTAAGAATGACTGCTTCTCAGCGTGCTCTGATCTTTGACATGGATGGCACCATCGTCGACAACATGGCCTTCCACACCAGGTCGTGGCTGGCGTTTTTTGAACGCCGCGGCCACGTGATCGACCCCGATGCGTTTTTCCTGGCCACGGCAGGACGCCAGGGCCATGAAATCATGCGCAGCTACCTGGGCGAAGATGTCGACCATGTCAGCCTGAACGCCGAGAAGGAAGCGCTGTACCGCGAACTCTACGCGCCACACCTGGCCACCGTGCCGGGTTTCGACGCGCTGATCGCCAAGGCCGCCGCCGCTGGCGTCAAGCTGGTGGTGGGCACCGCCGCGCCGAACGAGAACATCGTCTTCACGCTCGATGGCCTGGACCTGCGCAGCAAGTTCGACGCCATCGTCGGCGCCGCCGATGTTGCGCGCGGCAAGCCGAACCCGGACGTGTTCCTGGCCGGCGCGGCAAAAGTGAACGTACTGCCGGAAAACTGCATCGTCTTCGAAGACGCGCCGCTGGGCGTGGAAGCGGCGCGCCGCGCCGGCATGCGCGCGGTGGTGCTGACCACCACCCTGCCCGCCTCGGCATTTGCCGAATTCGACAATGTGATCCGCATCGCCGCCGATTTTTCCGAACTCGATCTCGACGCATTGTTCGCCAGCACGCCTGCCATGGCAACCCCCATTTAATCAACAAGAACAGACCACAATCATGACCACGGACATCCAAGAACAAGCCGCCGCCCCCGATGAAAACAAGATCATCGCCGAGCGCCGCGTCAAGCTGGCCGCCCTGCGCGAACAAGGCATCGCCTTCCCGAACGATTTCCGCCCTGAACACAAGGCGGCCGATCTGCACGCGCAATACGGCACCAAGACGCGCGAAGAGCTGGAAGCCGAACCTGTCACCGTGGTGCTGGCCGGCCGCATGATGCTCAAGCGCGAAGCGGGCAAGAAAGCCGCGTTCGCCACCCTGCAGGACGCCTCCGGCGCCAAGGCCGATGGCCGCATCCAGATCTACGCCACCCTGGACCTGACCGGTGAAGCGGCGATGGCCTCCCTGCACCACTACGACCTGGGCGACATCCTGGGCGTGACGGGCACGCTGTTCAAGACCAAGACCGACGAACTGACCATCAAGGTGAGCGAACTGCGTTTGATCACCAAGTCGCTGCGCCCTCTGCCGGACAAATTCCACGGCCTGGCCGACCAGGAAACAAAATATCGCCAGCGCTACGTCGACCTGATCATGAACGAAGAGACGCGCCGCACCTTCAAGGCCCGTACCGCCGCCATCTCGTCGATCCGCCGCTTCATGGAAAAGAACGAGTTCATGGAAGTGGAAACGCCGATGCTGCACACCATCCCCGGCGGCGCGGCGGCCAAGCCGTTCGTCACGCACCACAATGCGCTGGACATGGAAATGTATCTGCGCATCGCGCCCGAGCTGTACCTGAAGCGCCTGGTGGTGGGCGGCTTTGACCGCGTGTTCGAAATCAACCGCAACTTCCGCAACGAAGGCGTGTCGATCCGTCACAACCCGGAATTCACGATGATGGAATTCTACGCGGCCTATACCGACTACAAATGGCTGATGGACTTCACCGAAGCGGTGATCCGCCAGGCCGCCATCGATGCCCACGGCACCGCCACCCTGACCTATGGCGGCCGCGAACTGGACCTGGCAAAACCGTTCCACCGCCTGACCATCGTCGGCGCCATCAACAAGTACGCGCCGCACTACACGGCGGAGCAACTGGCTGATGCGGCCTTCATCAAGGAAGAGCTGAAGAAATTCGGCGTGAAGCCGTTCGCCACCGCCGGCCTGGGCGCGCTGCAACTGGCGCTGTTCGAAGAAACGGCCGAGGCACAGCTGTGGGAACCGACCTACATCATCGACTATCCGGTCGAAGTGTCGCCGCTGGCGCGCGCCTCCGACACGGTGGCCGGCATCACCGAGCGTTTCGAGCTGTTCATGGTCGGCCGCGAAATCGCCAACGGCTTCTCCGAGCTGAACGACGCCGAAGACCAGTCGGCCCGCTTCCTGGCCCAAGTGGCCGCAAAGGACGCCGGCGATGAAGAAGCGATGTTCTACGACGCCGACTACATCCGCGCGCTCGAATACGGCATGCCGCCGGCTGGCGGCTGCGGCATCGGCATCGACCGCCTGATGATGATCATCACGGACTCGCCGAATATCCGTGACGTGCTCTTGTTCCCTCACCTGCGCCGCGAAGAATGATGATGAACACCTGAAAAATCTACTGCGCGTCGCGATTTGCGGCCTGCGATGCTCACTGTGCTATAGCACAGCTGCGCTTCTTAGCCGCAACTCCCATCCGCTCGCTACGATTTTTCAGGCGTTCGATACTTCACTGCAAAAAAGCCGCCTGATCGCAAGATCAGGCGGCTTTTTTACACCACCAGCAATATCCGGATGATCGGGTTTATTGAATCACGGTATAGCACGGCACATACGCCGTGCCCGCCAGCTTCATGCGGTGCTGCGCCACGAACGAGGCCAGCAGCGAGTCCATCGGACCCATGATGTCCTTGTCGCCGTGGATCTCGAAGTTGCCATGTTTTTCGATCGAGCGGATGCCGTCGTCCTTGACGTTGCCGGCCACCACGCCCGAGAACGCGCGGCGCAGCTGGGCGGCCAGCAAGTGCGTGGCCTGGTTCTTGTGCAGGCTCAGGTTGCGCATGTTTTCATGGGTAGGATGGAACGGCTTCTGGAACTCGTGGTCGATTCTCAAGAGCCAGTTGAAGTAATAGGCGTCGCTGTGCGCCTTGCGGAATTCGCGCACCTGCTTGATGCCTTCCAGCATTTCGCGCGCCACCAGTTCCGGGTCGTCGATAATGATCTTGTAGCGCTGCTGCGCTTCCGGGCCCAGCGTGTCATGGATGAACTGGTTGATCTGCACAAAATATTCGCGCGAGGTTTCCGGCCCCGTGAAAATCAGCGGGAAAGGGATCTCGGCGTTCTCCGGGTGCAGCAGGATACCCAGGATATACAGGATTTCTTCGGCCGTGCCGGCGCCGCCCGGGAACACCACGATGCCATGGCCGGCGCGCACGAACGCTTCCAGGCGCTTTTCGATGTCCGGCATGATCACCAGGTCGTTGACGATGGGGTTGGGCGATTCGGCGGCGATGATGCCCGGCTCGGTGATGCCCAGGTAGCGGCCGTTGTGCAGGCGCTGCTTGGCGTGGCCGATGGTGGCGCCCTTCATCGGACCCTTCATGGCGCCCGGACCGCAGCCGGTGCAGATATCGAGGCCGCGCAGGCCCAGCTGGTAGCCCACTTCCTTCGAATAATTGTATTCGGCGCGGTTGATCGAATGGCCGCCCCAGCACACCACCAGGTTCGGGTTGAGCTGGGTCTGCAGCACATTGGCGTTGCGCAGGATGTGGAACACGGCGTCGGTCACGCCTTCCGTGCTGTGCAGGTCGAATTTCGGATTGCCGGTCACTTCATCGCTGACGAAGATAATGTCGCGCAACACGGCAAACAGATGCTCGTGGATGCCCTTGATCATCTTGCCGTCGACAAAGGCGATCACGGGCGCGCCCTTGATGTCGAGCTTGATGCCGCGCTCGCGCTGGATAATCGAAATCTCGAATGATTCATAGCGCTCAAGCAAGGCGCGGCCATCGTCGATGGTGCTGCCGCAGTTCAGTACCGCCAGCGCGCAGCGGCGGAAGGTGTTGTACAGGCCGCCCTGGCTGGTGTCGAGCAGTTTGTTGACTTCGGTCTTGGAGAGCACGTCCAGGCGGCCTTCCGGTGAAACCAGAGCATCGATAACGTCGTGTTCCATAATGCGAAAAATCCCTTTAAAAATCGATCCTCGGATGTGTTGCAGCCTCAATATACGACAAGTCAGCCCGCTTGTGCTGCACCTTGAAAAAAACGCCGGCGTGCTTGCTTGTCCGCAAACCGGTTTGACCAATATGAAACAGTCATTCTTGCTAATGCAAATCGAAACCTTCGCTCAGCGCAATTTGTAGATTAGAATGCGTGCCTATTGGAATTCCCGTGCGGCTGCTACTTCACAAGAGTGTGGTGCGCATGCCGTCTTCCATATGGTTGTTTTATCGATTGACTATAATAATTTTCAGGAGGAACCGCATGAGCGGTGCGACTACGCCCAACAAGGAAGCCGTAATTCCCGAGTTCAAGCAGATCATGGGCCATCCTAGCCCACTGTGGATGTTGTTCATGACTGAATTCTGGGAGCGCTTCGCGTTCTACGGAGTTCGCTGGGCGCTGGTCCTGTATATCGTTGCCCAGTTCCATGGTGGCGATGCGTCGGGACAGGCTGCGGCCAACCTTACCTATGGTTCCTTCCTCGCGCTGGTGTATGCCGGCGCCCTGTTCGGCGGCTATATCGCCGACCGCGTGATCGGCTACCAGCGTTCCATCCTGCTGGGCGCCGTGTTCATGGCCGCCGGCCTGTTCTGCATCGCCGTGCCGAACCAGGATGTCTTCAACCTGGGCCTGGCCACCATGATTGTCGGTAACGGCATGTTCAAGCCGAACATCTCGACCATGGTCGGCAAGCTGTACACGACCGCCGATCCGCGCCGCGACAGTGGCTTCACGATCTTCTACATGGGCATCAACATGGGCGCCATGGTCGCTCCCGTGTTCACGCAATGGCTGGCCGAATCGATCTTTGGCACCGGCGGCATGCCGTCGTACAAGGTGGTGTTCATGGCAGCCGGCGTCGGCATGCTGATCAGCCTGGTTTGGTTCTATATCGGCCGCAACGCACTCAAGGGCATCGGCGCGCCGGAAGCGCAAGCGGCCAACCCGATGCGCGTGGTATACGTGGCGCTCGGTTGCCTGTGCGTGATACCCGTGATGTACTTCCTGCTGACCGTTGGCGCCGCCAACCTGCAGATCGTGCTGACCGTGCTGTTTGTTGGCCTGGCCATCATGCTGATGGTCGAAGGCATCCGCAACGGCAAGGTCGCGCGTGACAAGACCATCGCCATGCTGGTGATTTTCGCCTTCAACATCCTGTTCTGGATGTTCTTCGAACAGGCTGGCAGCTCGTTTACCTTCTTGGCCGAGAACATCGTCAACCGCGACCTGGGCTTCTGGATCTTCCCGACCGCCTACTTCCAGAGCGTCAATTCGGTGGCCATCATCGTCTTCGCACCGATCATCGCCGCCGTCTGGGTGTTCCTGGCGCGCCACAACGTCAACCCCTCGATCCCGCGCAAGTTCGGCCTGGGTTTGCTGGGCAATGCAATCGCCTTCGGCCTGCTGATCTTCGCACTGTCGAGCCTGGTTGGCGCCGACAACAAGATCCCGTTCTGGACCCTGTTCATGGTCTACGTGATCCAGTCGATCGGCGAGCTGTGCCTGTCGCCGATCGGCCTGTCGATGGTCACCAAGCTGGCCCCGGTACGCCTGGTCGGCATGGGCATGGGCGGCTGGTTCCTGTCGACCGGCATCGGCAACAACCTGTCGGGCATCTTCGCCAGCCACGTCAGCGGCGATAGCGGCATGACCGCCAATTCGGCACTGGCCGGCTACACCTTCGGCTTCTGGTCCCTGCTGGGCGCCGGCGTGCTGCTGTTCCTGATCGCACCGCTGATCAACAAACTGATGCACGGCGTGAAATAATCACGCAACGCCTCAACCGGACGGCGGCCTGCGGGCCGCCGTTTTTTATTGCCGGGTACAATACCCGCTCCCGGCCCCGTCCAACAAACACCATCGAAACCTATGTCCAGCATCTCCACCACCTCCCCTCTTTCCGACGACGAATACACCGAACTCGATACCCTGCTGGCCAGGCCAGAACTTGCAGGACGCGCGATGGACGTGTCGATGCTGGAGGGTTTCATCACCGCCGTGGCCCTCAGCCCGAACCAGCTTGCCAGCACCGTCTGGCTGCCGTGGATCTGGGACCATACCGGCGGCAACACCGCCTCCGCGCTGGATGACGCGGCCACCGCGCGCGCCGAAGCGCTGGCGCAGCGCCACTTCGAGTACATGGTCGAATGGCTGGCAAAAGACCCCGACAGTTTCGAGCCGATCTATGAATGCGGCCCCGAATGGAGCGTGCCCGGCTGGTGCGCCGGCTTCCTGCTCGGCACGGCGCTGGACAAGGCGCAATGGGCGTCGCTGGCCGTCAGCCACCCGGACTACCTGGCGCCATTCAGGCACCTGGCCGTGGCCACCGAGTTGGACGATGAAACGGCCGAAGCGGCGATGGATGGCGTGATTCCTTCGGTGATCGCCATCAATGCGGCCTGGGCCCGCCAGCGCCATTTGAAAAGCCAGGCCCACAGCCAGGCCGGCAGCACGGTCTTGCGTGACGTGCCGAAGACGGGCCGCAACGACCCTTGCCACTGCGGCAGCGGCAAGAAATACAAGAAGTGCTGCGCCGACGGCGCGTGAGGCGTGTAAAGGCCCAAGCCAGAGGGACAACTAAAATGTTCCATGCGCGCCTTTTGTGACAATGTGTGAGTATTTATACTTTGCAACTGTGTATAGTAAAAAGATTGTTGAAATGCAACAATAATCATTTTTTATTACGACAGGAATCCCATGGAAGAGCGCACTTTTTTTGAACAAGGCGATGTCAAGGTCACCAATGCCCGCTTCATCAGCAAAGGCCAGACCTACGCGATGCGCAACGTTACCTCGGTCAAGCCGTTCGAGCAGAAACCGCCACGCGCACTGGGCGTGATCGTTGCCTTGATCGGTTTGGGCATCATGTTTGCCAGTCCTTTCTTCGGCCTGCTGGTGCTGGCGGCCGGCCTGGCTGTCCTGTTCCTGATGAAACCGATCTACCATGTGCTGCTGGCCACTTCCTCGGGCGAAACGCGGGCCCTCAAGACCAAGGACCGCAACTACGTCAACCAGGTGATCCAGGCGATCAACGACGCCATGGTGCACCGCGCCTGAGCACCAGTGTTAGCGTAAGCGCCGCAACGCCGCCGCTGTTGTAGAATCGGGGAACGCTCCATGTGGAGCGTTCCCCGAGCCACTTTCAGGCGCTGCCGCCCTCCGTCGACCATTGCGCACTCTACTCTCTTCCCTGCTGCGCTTTCTCGGCCGCCACCTGCTCCAGTTCCTGTTGTTCGTCGCCCTGCTCGCCACCGGCCACGTGCTGCTGGAACAGGCGCGGCAGCTCAAGGCCGACCAGGTCCGGCTCGACACCATGCGTGGCGCCGAACGCCAGACTGGCGCGGCAAGGCAAACGCTGGTCCTGGCTGGGCAGGCGCGCATCAACGGCCTGCGCCGTGCCTCGGACGACGCCATCCTGGCCCGCCTGGCCCGGATCGACCTCGACCTGCGGCAAGCGCCCCCTTCTTTTTCCTTCGGACTGGCGCTGTCCGATACTGCCGGGCTGGGCAATGCCATTGCCGGGCAGGCGGAACGCCGCATCGAGATCGAACTGCTGAAACAGGAACGCGCTTACCTGCAAACGCTGCGCGCCGCGCTGGGCGCGGAAAACGCACGCCAGGCTTTGGGGCGCCTGCATCGCGAACACCACCGCGCGTATCGGCAACTGATGGATAACCTGGCACGGCAGGAGCGGCTGCGGCAGGCCCATCCATTGCGGGTCCATCTGCCGGGCAGCGCAGAGCAGGCGGCGATGGCCGCCCTGCAGACGGACGAAACAGGCTTGCGGGCCGCCAATCTCGACGCCTACCGGCGCCACGCGGCACAACAGGCACGCGTGCTGGCGCTACCGGCCGGCACCACCCCCGGCCCCTTCCAGCCCGACCAGCAAGGTCTCGACGCCGCGCTGCAGGACCTGGCAGGCGAAATCGCCCGCCTCGATGGCAAGCTGAGCAACAATATATGGCGCGCTGCGCGTCAATTACTGTCCGACTACGGCCCCACGGCTTCCCTGCTGGTGCTGTCCGCCATCCTGACACCGCTCGCCATCAAGGCCTTTTTTTACTTTGTACTGGCGCCACTGGCGTCGCGCCTGAAACCGCTGGCCATCGCGCCCGGGCTGCGTCCCGGCGCAGCCAGCGTGCCTCCGCCGCCAGCCGGCCAGCCGCGCATCTCCGGCGTCTCGCTGGCCTTGCCCCTGCATCCCGGCGACACCATGGTGATTCACCCCGCTTATCTACAATCGTCGCCGATCGGCACGCGCAAGCGCACGCAGTGGCTGCTGGACTGGTCCTATCCCTTCACCAGCCTGGCCGCCGGCATGGCGGCGCTGACCCGCATCACCAGCACGCAACCGGCGTCGGTGACGCTGTCGGCCAGCGACGATCCCTTGATGGAAGTGGCGGTGCTGACCCTGCCCGAAGGCGCGGCGCTGGTACTGCAACCGCGCGCCCTGGTGGGCCTGGTTTTTCATGGCGCCCGGCAGCCCGCCATCAGCAGCCACTGGCGCCTGGCCAGCCTGCATGCCTGGCTGACCTTGCAATTGCGTTTTATCGTTTTTCGCGGCCCCGTCACCCTGATCGTGCACGGCACGCGCGGCGTGCGCATGGAGCCGGCCGGCCAAGGCCGCAGCATCAGCCAGGCCGCCACGCTGGGATTTTCCACCGGCGTGCTGTATTCGACCACGCGCAGCGAAACCTTCATCCCCTACCTGCGCGGCCAGCAGGCGCTGCTGAACGACCGTTTCGACGGCGACGGCATCTACCTGTACGAAGAAACCCCACGCCACGGCAAGCAGCCGGGCAAGGTGGGCAGCTGGTTCGAGGGGTTCACGGATGCGATTTTAAAAGTGCTCGGGATCTGAATACCGCTGTCCGGTTTTGAGCGGGATGAAAAAAACTAGGTCAGCACATTTAGCTCATCGCACAGTTTCTCCAGTCCCGCCAGATAGTGGGCGGGATCCTTGCGG